>NZ_DBKDTU010000099.1:0-2504 GCF_055505085.1 Candidatus Hepatincolaceae symbiont of Strigamia maritima | reverse complement strand
TTATTTTTATTCACATACCTAGTTACTATTCCCATTATATACTGTCTCATTGCAAGAGGGGGAGTCCATCTTTTAGTTAGAGTAATTTTTTTTACAGGGTAATTTTATAGGCTAGACCAAAAATTGTCTAGGTCATTTCAATGTTGCTATTGTAAACTATATCGTTATTTTTAAGCCCGTTACGTGCAAAAAATTATAACCATAACTAGCTACAATACTATGATTTTTAGTAATTGCAAATTCATAGCCTAGGGTGGCATGAACAGAAAAATTTCTTAGAATAAAATATGTGTTACCTTGATAAGAATAATACTTTTCCTCATAAGTAACATACCATAATCCTAATTTTATAAAAGGGATATGTTGTTCTAAAACAGGATATTTTGCTACAGCATTAATTAGGTAAATTAGGTAAGAACTCTTTAATTCTTCCCCGTATCCAGTTTTACTAATATATTTTCTCGGCACTCCATACCGGAATTCTCCCTCAATTGCTAACTCTTTAAGAATATTGTAACCAGCAAAGATATTAATAGTATTTTTAATTAGAGTATCGTAATTGTACTTATAGCCATTAATTATATTCTCTATTGTAATCTCACCTGAAACAAATCCAGTACCAATACCAAGATACCCCCCCCCTCTCAATAAGGTAAACACCGTTATAGGGACTCTTAGCTTCCTCTGCTTTTAAGAAAGAGCTAAAAAATAAAATTACTAAGCTTATAAATAGTTTTTTGTGCATTGTTTTACCTTTTTTGTTTAAATTAAAAAAAGAGGGGGAGAGCCTCTTTTTGTTAGTGTGCCTTTTTTTTACAATGTGTATTTGTAAGAGAGGGTGAGGTTTTGATATCTTAGAGTATAATTGGTTTGCTTTTGATTAGTTTTTAATCCAGTTGGAGATATAGCTTCTGTGGTATAATCATTTACCCAGTGATTAGTATAATCTATTAACATACTATGATTTTTATTAATCGCAAATTCATAGACAACTACAAAATTCCAACTTAACCCATAATATCTATAACTCCATCTAGCATTATTTTATATTCTTTCTGATCCTATTATAACATATTAGAAAGAAAGCTCAAACTCCAAAAGATCTTTGCCTCGAGAAATTCTATTTCTAAGATTTTAATTGACAATCAATAAGAAGCATTTATAATTATAAGATAAAAATACTTCTGGAAATGCTTGAGTTACATCCTCACACCTTAATTTGTTACTATTAATTATATTATTAAGGGATACCGGAACAAGAAAATTAATAACCTAATACAGGAAATATATTATTATGTCTAAAAGATTAGCATCTAAATTTAAAATTAATCGTAGGTTAAAAGCAAACCTATGGGGGAAAACTAAATCCCCTTTTAACCTTCGTCCATACAGACCAGGTCAACATGGGCAAGCTCCTTATAAACCTACAGATTACGGCATACAGCTACAAGCTAAACAAAAATTAAAAGGTTATTATGGAAATATTGGTGAAAAACAGTTTGTTAATTATTTTAAAGAAGCTAATAGAAGAAAAGGTGATACTTCACAAAATTTAATTGGCTTATTAGAAACTAGATTAGATGCAGTAGTATATAGGATGAAATTTGTACCCAGTGTATTTGCAGCACGTCAATTTGTAAACCACGGACATATTTTAGTAAATAATAAAAGAGTAAACATTCCTTCTTATTTAGTAAAATCTGGGGATATAATTGAGGTTAAACCAAAATCAAAAGAATTAGCTTTAGTACTCGGGAGTATTAATTCTGCTGAAAGAGATATTCCTGCCTATATGGAGGTAGATACTAAAGCTTTAAAGGGAACTTTTATTGAAATTCCTAAATTAGAGGATGTCCCTTATCCTGTAAGAATGGAACCTAATGTAGTAGTTGAATTCTTCTCTCGTTAAATTTTAAATATAAAAAAATGTTATACTTTTTATAATAATTTTTTGTACAAACTAATTATTATAAAAAGTATTACCAATACACTACTTATTAAAGCAGAACTTGGAACATCTATTATAATTGAAACTAAAATTCCTAAGATTATAGCTAAACTTGCAATAAAAAAAGTAAGGAAAATAGCAATTTTAGGGTTTTTCGTAAGTATATTACCACATAATGCCGGCAAAATAAGAAGAGATGGTATCAGTAATACTCCTGCAAGTTTAATACAAACGGCTATAATAACTGATAAAAAAAAAGAAAATAATACATCATGTTTAAAGATATTTATTCCTTCGGCCTGAGCAGTAACCTCATTAATAGTTATTAATAATAAAGATTTATAACTTAATATTATGTACAATATCATTGATATAGAAACTGCATAAATTATGTATATATCTTCCAAAGATAACGCCATAATATTACCAATAAAAAATTGATTGATAATATTAGTATTTAGTGAATATATAGATAAAATTATAATTCCTACGGATAAACTAGCTTGAGTATTAAGTACTAATAAAGACTCTATAGGTAACAAAAAATTTCTATTTA
>NZ_DBKDTU010000098.1:0-879 GCF_055505085.1 Candidatus Hepatincolaceae symbiont of Strigamia maritima | reverse complement strand
CAAATAATGCTTGGATACCAGGATATGTTGGACAAACAGTTCACCTAAAAACAAGATTAAAAGAACATAGTAATGAAAGCAATCCTGCTGATAGTTGTATACTAAAAAATAAATATACCCATCTTCATGTGATGCAAGTTCCAGAAAAAGATCTAAATAGAATTGAACAAGAACTTTTGAAAAAGTATAGTTGGACTTGTAATACTCAAGGTAATTAATCTTTTATAATACTTATATTATTTTGTAGAGCTTGTTCTTTTGATTTTTGCAATGCCATAATATATTAGAAAAAAAGTTCAAACTCCAACTGGATATATGGACCAGTTATTCGTCCTTTAATTATAACATATTAGAAAAAAAAGTTCAAACTCCAACCAACGTGTGTTTACTCTTTTTTGTTAAAAACGTCCTCAAAAGATAATTCATAACTTGCATCAATATAATGCCCAGTTGATCCTAAAGATTTATGACCTAACCAAGTCTTCACATGGTAAATGTCTCGGGTAGCCTTATATAAATTTGTACCTAAGGTTTTTCTTAAAGCATGCGTTGAAACGCCGTTATTTTGATTTAAAATTTTTTTCATTCTTTTATTAAACCCTCTACAAGTGATAGATCTTAATTTATTAAATTTTCTTTTAGAAGTTGAGTGTAATAATTTTTTTAATTGGTTTGAAATAGCTATTTGCCTTGGCTCTCCATTTTTAATAGTTTGAATATAAATAAAATTATTATCAATAATCCTCTTATAATCTAAGTTTTGTAATTCTTGATATCTTAAAGCACACTCATGCATTAATAGAAATACAACACCATATTTATCAGTAAATAGTAGTTCTAATTCTTCTTTAGTTAAGGCACGACTTTTCATCTTATATA
>NZ_DBKDTU010000097.1:0-2518 GCF_055505085.1 Candidatus Hepatincolaceae symbiont of Strigamia maritima | reverse complement strand
TATGCTACTAATAAGTTTGATATTATAGGAAATATTAATCATAAACGTATTTATTTTAATGAAGAAAAAGGAGTAGCTAGTTTTTCCGTAGCAGTACAAAAAGGTAAAGATAAGATATCTGAATGGTTTAATGTTTCTTATTTCAAAAAGAAAGAAGGAGAAGATAAATTATGGGAAAACTTAAAGTCTATGGACACTAAAGAAAAAGCTCCGCAAATTCAAATTCAAGGTGTAATTTCTCATAATAAAGTTGAGAAAGACGGAGAGATTAAAAACTATACTAATTTTACAGTTTTTGATATGAAAGAAACCCTTGAATTCCAAAGACCGCAAGCTAAAATAGAATTAACCGGTAGAATTGCTAAAACTCTATTAACAGCAAAAGAAGGGGATCATGCTTATTTTCAGCTAGCTACTACTGAGGGTAAAGAGGGTGAGTTTAGTAAATTTCATAGTATTAACACTTTTGACAGTGTACAAAAAACTTTCTTAACTAAGTTTAAAGAAGGAGAGCAAGTATCACTAAAAGCTGATATTCATCCGCAAGGATTTGTGAATTTAAAACAAACCTCACAAGTTTTAGCCGGGACAAACTTTCATTTAAAGTTATCCCAAGCTTATAAGGAAGCTCTAAATAATAATAAAGATCAAGAAAGGTAGGTAAATAATGTATTTAATATTTAAAGATAAAAATGAGTTTGATAATTTTAATAACCAACATTTTATTAAAATAGATAGTGAACAATTATTACAAGGAGTTACTTGGCATAAGATAGAACAAGAAAAATTTAAGTTTTATCAAAACCAAATGAAACTATATTTAAAATATAATCTGTTAGTGACAGCACTAGATAGTTTATACGGAAATTATATAGCAATTAATATTAATCCCTTTGAGATTATCAAGGAACTTGAAACTCTGGTAGGACATAAAGAAGAGTTTAAATTACCCCTAAAGAGCAAGTTAGTCTTTTTAGATTATCAACCTTTAGAAATAGAAGAATATCTACAGAGGTTACCTAATCCTTTAGATGTAAAATATCTAAAGCCATTAGAGTTAGATATTTTTCTAAAACAGGAAGGTATCTAAAAATGGATAATAAGAATCTAATCAATTTTTTATCTCAGGAAAATATGCCCTCTTTTATTTGTATTGCTTACAGAAAGGAGGTTAATGCTATAATTAGTGATTGTAATAAAAAAGCTAAGCTGTTTAAGAAAATAGGGCATTTACCTAAAGATAAAGATAAGGATTATTTAACTACAGCAGTAATAGGGTTAAAGAATTTACAATATAACCAAAAATTAGAGTTAAATAATCCTACTTTTACTTTTTTAATTAAAAACTTTTTAGATAATACTAAGATAGAACATAAATTTGTGAATAAGACATTCTCTATAGATAAAGAAAATCAAGAGAAATTAGGTAAATATTTTAGAAAAATAGATTTACTACAATTGGATTTATTTGATAATAAAGAAAAATAATATAATAAAGTTATAAAAAAATAGGAGTAGCATTATGAAGTTCAATAAAGAATTTTTAGAGTATAAAGAAATACTATCAAAACCTGAGAAAGATTACCTAGAAAGTATTAATCAACAATATAATTTAAAACCACTAAAAGCTAATAGAAACATTGAAGATTTATCAATAGATTTTGCCTATAACAACGCTTATATTGAGGGTTGTACTTATACTTATAAAGAAGCAGAAACACTAATTTTAAGTGGAATAACTGCTAATGGTAAGCCTTTTACTGATGCACAAATGTTGCTTAACCTGAAAAAAGTTTATACTTTTTTAATGTCAGAAAATACTTTAGAAATAACTACCCAAAATATAAAGAATCTTCATAAATTAGCTATGCAGAATATCTTACAAAGCTATGAATTAGGTGCTGTAAGGAATATTCCGGTACGAATAGGAGGAAGCAATTACTTACCAAGTACTGATAAAATAGAATTAGAGGAATATTTAAACGTAATTTGTAATAACAGTAAAAAATATACTAATATTTTTGAAAAGTCTATTTATCTACATAATAATTTAGCTTATTTACAATATTTCACAGATGGCAATAAAAGAATTGCAAGAATTACCCAAACCACAGCATTAGTTAGTAATAATAAAATGCCTTTGTTTTATTTAGATAAAACTATAGATATTTATAAAAAATCTTTAATTTCCTATTATGAACAAGGGGACTATAAAGAATATAAAAACTTTATACTAAAAAATTACGAAAAAGGATTAGAGAAAATAGCTTTATTTGTAAAAAAATCTACAGAAAAAGGAATAAGCAGATGAAGAGATTATTTATAGCAGAGAAGCCGGATTTAGCACGGGCGATAGGAGATGCCCTAGCTGATACAATGAGTATTAGGCAAGTGCGGAGGGATGGGTATATTGAAATAGGGAGTACAAATATTACGTGGTGTTTCGGGCATCTGTTATCGCTCAAAGATCCTAATGAATATGATAAGAAGTATAAAAAATGGAGATTAGAAGATTTAC
>NZ_DBKDTU010000096.1:0-881 GCF_055505085.1 Candidatus Hepatincolaceae symbiont of Strigamia maritima | reverse complement strand
TACACGTCTGGGGAGTAATAGTAAAACATTGGCGAAAGAAATACAATTACTCCATCAGAACAAAGAATAAAATTATATATTTAAGGTGTAACAGGAGCTGAAAAAAGAATAGTTCTACTCTTTGTAAACGTACTTATTATTAAGAAAACAACACGAGAACACATTGAAATAAGATTGGAAAATCAATGGCTATAATGTTTTCATAACATCCATACTTGGTGAAAAACAAACAGCCCAGACTCCATTGGAGCCCGAGCTGGGACTTGAACCCAGATCCCCCAATTGCTGGTTGGGTGCTTTACCATTAAGCTACTTGGAACTCCAACAGAATCTGAGACTGAATGTTATATATTCACCACTTCTCCACCTCATTCACCACTTGATATCAAGTGGTAAGTGATGTCAATCAAGGATAAAAATAGTATATTCCCACTTATGAATACTCATCCGTAAAATAGTTATACTCCAACTTGTCTCTCTTTTATTTTATGGAGTAGAGATACTCACACTTGGAATGGTTATACTCCTACTTGTCTATTCTTTTATTTTATGGAGTAGGTATACTCACACTTGGAATGGTTATACTCTTACTTGCCTACTCTCTGATTTGATGGAGAAGGAATACACCTACGTGGAATGGGTATACTCCTAATTGTCTACTCTCTTAGTTGATGGAGTAGGAATACTCAAATATGGAATAGTTACACTCTGACTTGAAGTAAAACACTAGGGGTATTCAGAAACTGTCGCATAAGTGCGCAAATGCGTAAGTGTGAAAATGTGATTTCACACATGCGCACCGGAAGCCTCATAGGCTTCATGTTATGTTATGTGACTCACACGGGCGACTCACACTCACACCCAAAGAGGTGCGCATAGTG
>NZ_DBKDTU010000095.1:0-882 GCF_055505085.1 Candidatus Hepatincolaceae symbiont of Strigamia maritima | reverse complement strand
TTTTTATAGGAATATTTATAATTTTATTGTTTTATGGGTCTAAAAATTATAATTCATACAATACTTATAAAGCTATTTTTAAAAATGTTAAGGGCATCAAAAAACAAGATAAAATTTTTATTTCAGGATATAAAGTTGGCACAATAAAAGATATTTATTTAAACAGCAATTTAAAGCCGGTGATAGAATTAAATATAGAAAAAAATATTAAAATACCCGATGATAGTGCTGCAATTTTAATTAGTGACGGAATTACCGGAAATAAGGTATTAAATCTACTAATGGGAATTAATGCTAACTTTTTAAAAAATAATGACACTATTGATTCTACACAAGAGGGTACTTCTCTTGAGGATATTTTAGATTCTCTTAATTGGTATTTAGAAAATAAACATAAACGGAATATTAAATGATTAGTAATAGATATTTAGAAATATTTTTTGGGTTTATTATTATTGTAGCTACTACAATCTTTGTAGTTTTTTCATATATTAAAATTAAGAATGTAGGAATAAAAACCTATACATTAAATGCAGTTTTTGATAAGGTTTCTTCATTAGAAACAGGAGCTGATGTTGTGATAAACGGGGTATCTATAGGAAAAGTTACAAAGATTACTTTAAATAAAGTAAATTTTCAGGTATTAGTAGAAATGGAAATTGATAGCACTATCCAAATACCAAAAGATAGTAAAGTTTCTATAGATTCGGTAAGTTTATTTAATAGTAAATCTATTGCTATTAAACCCGGTAATTCTAAGGAGTTAATAATAGCTAATAATACTATTTATAATACACAAGATTATGTCTCTTTAGAAGATAAAATAGGTAGGGTTTTATTTAATATAACAAAATAATAGGAAATTATGAGTAAAAAAGGAAT
>NZ_DBKDTU010000094.1:0-11813 GCF_055505085.1 Candidatus Hepatincolaceae symbiont of Strigamia maritima | reverse complement strand
ATCTTGATACCGGTTATGGGGGTTACCTATCTTTTAAGCTTTATTATTAAAGGTTCAACTATTGCTTATATCTTAAAAAAGATGAATTTTGTGATTCGTCTAGGAATAGCATTTATTATAGGAATTAAAGTAGAATATAGAGGTTTAGAAAATATTATTAAGGGTAGTTGTATTATTGCCAGCAAACATCAGTCTGCATGGGAAACTTTATTACTCTTTGATCAATTTTTTCCTAAGTGTTTTTATGTCTTAAAAAAAGAAATTATAGAGAGTTTTTTTGTGGGAAGATCAATTGCCAAGCTCAATATAATAGCAGTTGACAGAAGTCATATTAGGATTGATAAATTTATAGTAGAATGTGAGGTTTGCTTTAGAAAAAAAGGACAATTAGTAATTTTTCCAGAGGGAACCAGAGTAAATGTGGGAGAGTACGTAAAATATAAAAAAGGAATTGCCAAACTCTACAGTCATGCTAAGGTCCCAGTGATCCCAGTGGCTTTAAATACCGGAGCAATAAGTCCTAGAGGTATATTTTTAAGGTATCCAGGTAAAATGATTATAGAATTTTTACCTCCTATTTATCCTGGCTTAACTGAGGATGAATTTCTGATAAAATTAGAAACTCTGATTGAGAATAAAAGTGCTGAATTATTAAAGGAGGCTAATAACTTGTTTTTAAAACAGAAAGGATTTTGCTGAGTTTTTAGGCTAAATTCATACGGAGCAAGTTTGTTTAAAAATAATAACTCTGTTAGGGTACATTTAATTAGTATGTATCAGGTGATTTTCTAACTAAATGATTCTAACTTGATTCTAATGGATTTGCATAAATCCCGGCACAAAAGAGTTTACTCTCCGGAATATTTAGGAATTGTGCTACTAAGGCAGTAGTATGATAAAAGCCGGGTACTTGAATTAATTTATAATTGTTTACTCTATCTAAAATGGTAATATCAGGAGGTATAACATTAAGATCTGAGAGAATAAATAAAGATGTATCATTTTGTGTAGGTTCTATTAAAGATTTAGACACACCAAAAGCCTTCACTGTATTCAGTTTAAAGGCATCCAAAGGATTAGGAATAAAAGGCAATAACAAATTAATTTTAAGGTTGTGATATTGGGGATCCATTAAAAGCAGCCACCATTTTGTTTTAAAAGTTGCCTCAGGATAGGGAAAGATTGCAAAAACACTTTGATGGTTATTCAGGCTATTAAAAATTTCATCAACATTTTTTAAAAAAGTTATGGCAGTGTTAGCAAAATGAAAGGTGGTAATTTCTTTAATTTTTGCCAAAGATTCTATATCTTCATAAATGATATAAGTAAAATCCCCTTCAATTAAGAGGGTAGCTATAATTAGTTCTCGCCAAATTTTTTGCATAGAATAATTATTATATAAGCCAAAATCCTGAGTAAGTAATCTTCTAGCCATACGAGCTTCTCTAGCTAATTTAATCTTTATGGGATCGTCTTTTTTAATAACTTTTACTTCTTTAATTAACAAACTTCTCTCACGGAGTAAGCTTATTAAAGAGCTATCTATTTTATCTATTTGGTTTCTAATATTTTCTAATTTATGATTAATCATGATAGTCATTAATGTATTTTTAAAATTAACAATTATTATAAGGTAATTATATGAAATTTTATCCAATAAGAATATTAAAAAATAACTATGTGTGGTTGTTAGTTAATGCTAATGCTGAGAGTTTGATAATTGATTGCGGGGACGCCACTCCTGTGTATAACTTTATTTTACAATATAAACTTAAGCTTAGATATATCTTAGTTACCCATGCTCATTATGATCATATAGAGGGTATTGCAGAGCTAAAGGATAGAACCGAGGCAAAAATTGTAGGGTTTAGTGGAGATAAGCATAGATTACCGGAGTTAGATATAGAATTTAAAGAGAATGATAGTTTATCTCTACTTGGGCAAGAAATAGCAACTATTAGGCTAAAAGGGCATACTAAAGCTGATATTATATATAACTTTAGTATGCTGAATTATTTGTTTTGTGGAGATGTATTATTTTCCTTAGGATGTGGTAGAATTTTTGAAGGAAGTTATGCTGATATGTATAGCTCTTTAAAGATTATTAAAAATTTACCAGAAGAGATATTAATTTTTAGTGGGCATGAACTCACTAGTATTAATTTAGCGTTTGCTAGGAAATTTAATTTTTTTGATTATAGTACTAAAAGAAAAGAAGTTGTGGAAAATAAAATCCTAGCACCTTACTCACTACTTGATGAAAAAAAACTTAATCCTTTTCTAAATTTTGATAATCAAGCCTTTAAAGAATCTTTACAATTACAACAATTAAGTGATTTAGAGTTTTTTACTTATCTAAGAAAAAAACGTAATGAATATTAGTGGTAATAGGAGATTAAGTTAAGATTAATTTATCTCTCTACCTTGAGTTTATAAATCCTTTTTGTAAAGTTTTTCATACAATTTTATACTTCTTTAAGTTTAATTTACTCAGATTATAACCACTAAATCATATGAAATCTTGGTAACACTAAAGAAGTATAAAAGTAATTTAACTTAACTAATAATAGCTTAATTTGGGTGGTTTAATTCTTTAATATCACCTGAATTTAGAGTATTTAAGAATTCTTGTTTAAAAGTTAAGAAATTATCAGCAGTAATGGCTTCTCTAATTTTGTGCATTAAGGTAAGATAAAAATGTAGATTGTGGGTGGTTAATAACATAGCACTAAGAATTTCTTCAACCCTAAAGAGATGATGTAAATATGCTCTTGAGTAATTAGTACAAGTTTTGCAGAGGCAGTGTGGGTCTAAAGCTCGGCTATCATTTTTGTGTCTAGCATTTCTTAAATTAATTTCTCCGATATGGGTAAAAGCTCGGGCATTTCTAGCTGCACGTGATGGTAATACACAATCAAACATGTCAATTCCTCTCTCTACTGCCCCCAAAATATCGGAAGGACGTCCTACGCCCATTAGATATCTGGGTTTGTTAATAGGTAAATGCGGTGTTGTAAAATTTAATGCCTCAAACATTAATACTTGGGGTTCTCCAACGGCTAATCCTCCTACTGCATAGCCGTCAAATTTTAAACTACTTAAATATTGTGCAGATTCTTTTCTTAAATCTTCAAAAAACCCGCCCTGATTAATTCCAAAAATACCATAGCCGATTCTATCAATAAAGGTATCTTTACTATTTTTTGCCCATAAATGCGTGCGTTTTAAGGAATTTTTTACATAAGTTTTCTCCGCAGGATATTTTACACATTCATCCATAACCATAGTAATATTAGAATCTAATTTGTGTTGGATTTGCACAGACTTCTGAGGTGTTAAAAAATAAGATATCCCATCGCGATGAGATTTAAACTTAACCCCGCTATCTTCTATTTTGGAAAGAGAGGATAAAGACATTACCTGAAATCCTCCGGAATCAGTAAGGATAGATCTTTGCCAATTCATAAACTTATGTAAACCACCTTGATTCTCTACAATATCTTCACCGGGGGTTATCATTATATGATAGGTATTTGCTAGGATAATTTCTGCACCCATTGTTGCTACATCTTCAGGATACATGGCTTTTAGTGTGGCTTTAGTTCCAACAGGCATAAAAACCGGAGTTTTAATAGTTGAATGAGCAGTTTTTAGCTCTCCGAGCCGTGCTCCGGCATTACTTTTTAACAGTGTAAAATTTAAAGACATTAGTATTTTCCTTATATCGGAGTTTTATGTAAAAAAGTGCAATCACCATAGGAAAAGAACCTATAATTATTAGTTATGGCATAAGTATAGGCTTTTTTCATAGTGTCTATACCGCAAAAAGCACAGACTAACATAAATAGAGTAGATTTAGGTAAATGAAAATTTGTTAGTAAACAATCTACAATTTGAAAATTATAACCAGGAGTAATAAAAATATTGGTATTACCGTGATACGGTTGTACTTTGCCGTTTAATGAGGCATGTTCTAATGTTCTTAAAACTGTGGATCCTACGGCAATTATTCTACCGTCCTTGGTTTTAGTTTTATTAATAAGTTTAGCAGTATCTTTTGTTATAGAACAAAATTCTTCATGCATTACATGCTCAAATATATTCTGAGTTTTTACCGGAAGAAAAGTACCAGCTCCAACATGTAAAGTTAGATGGGCTATCTTGATACCTTTTTTATCTAAAGCCTGTAATAATTCTTTAGTAAAATGTAAAGAAGCAGTGGGAGAAGCGGTTGAACCGGCAATTAAGTTAGTAGTTTTCCGATTTATTGAAGTTGCATATAATCTGTTAATTATTCCTATAGCAGAACTTAACTTCTCTGCTTTGGTTGAAGCTACACTTGAATTTATTTCTTTGGCAAAAATAGTTTGATAATCTGTATTATCTTGTACTCTAAGCGTTGTATCTCTTTTAATATAAGGAGGAAGTGGCATGTGTCCTGCTTCTTGTAATACAGTATAAAAATCTCCTTCATATGAGAAAAAAAGTTTTACTTCGCCGTTTGGAAGTTTGTCTACTATTTTGGCTTGAAATTTATCACTAAAAATAATTAGAGAATCAATTGTTAAACGTCTGGAGTTTTTTACAAAAGCTAACCATAAATTTTTTTCTAAGCATTTATGTAAATTTAAAGAAATAGCGCTATTCCTGCAAGTTCCTATTAATTTAGCGGGAATAACTTTAGTATCATTTACAACCAATAAATCCTTAGAGTTTAATAAACTCGGAAGATGTCTTACCAAATGTTGATTTAATTCTAGTGAGTTTACTTCTAGCATTTTAGCAGTATCTTTAGGAATTATTGGGGTTTGAGCAATTAATTCTTTAGGTAAATTAAAATCAAAATCTTTTAAGCTTAAATTAGGTATCATGTTAGTATATTAGTAATTTATGAATATTACTAATATAACAATAAATCATGTTAAAATACAAAAATATTTTGATATTATATGGTTCAACTACCGGTAATACTAGAGATTTAGTATATTATTTGGCAAAGCAATTATCCTCTGAGTGTACCACAGAGATAGTAGAAGTATGTGATTTACCAGATAAATATCAATTTAAAGGACAGTATGATTTAATTATTTTGAGTTCTGCAACTTGGGGTGTAGATCCGGCTACCTTACAAGAGGATTTTACAATTTTTTGGGATAATCTAGATAAAAGCACAATTGCTAATAAAGATTATGCTATAATAGGAATAGGTGATAGTTATTATCCTTATTTCGGTTTTGCCGTAGAAATTTTAAAAAATTCACTACAGGATTTTAAAGGCAATATTATTGCTGATTTAAAAATTCAAGATCCTTGGGAAGAAACCATAGAGATCATAACTCAGTGGCTAATTAATATCTTAAAAAAATAAACTAGTTTTTATAATTGTTATTGAGATTTTCTATTATAGTAGGTATACTAGGTTAATTCTTATAAGGTTAGCTAACGGAGATGCAAAATGATTATAAAAAGTTCATTACAAAAAATTAAATTAAGACATAAAGCTTCTAAAATTGTGCGTCGTAGGGGTAGAATTTATGTAATTAATAAACAAAATCCTAAATTTAAAGCACGGCAGGGATAAATTTTCAAGATTTATTATGATAAGCAGTAACTGAGAGTTATATGAGTTTAAAGAAGATCATAACTAAGTTTTTACCTAAAAAAAATGCAGAAACTATCAAAGTAACGCATCAAGTAGTACAAACGCAGGAGTTGTCACAAAAAGTAGATAAGATTCTCAATTCTGTAAAGCAACTTTTTCTACCTTTTGAAGAAATTTTATTAAAAAATTTGCCTGCCTCTAAGTATTTTATTATACCCTTAAATAAATTAGCCTTGTTTGTTGGATATATTATTAAAGGTATAGCTTATATTATTCCCTTGCTTGTCTTGTTTATAAGAGGCAGAGGACTTAAATATTTAATTATATTAGTATTAATATTATTCATTTTTAGTACTCTAGTATCAAGATCTTTGAATAATAAAACTTATAAAACCTATTTTGAAACTGCTATTTATAATACTACTGGTTATAAGGCAATAATTAATGGGGTAATTAAAATTAGTGTTTTTCCAAGTGTGGGTATTAATATTTGGGATGCTAGTTTTAGTAAACTCGATAAGAATCAGAATAATTTTCAAATAAAGTCAATAAAAGTTAATACTTTAAAAGTTACTTTTAATATTCTGCCCTTATTTTTAGGAAAGTTTACTATTAAAGATATATCAGTAGTTTATCCTAAAGTAGAATTAATAGCGGCAAGTACTGGTAATACAGATGGCTTTAAGTATGAAGATAGTATAGAGCAATATAGTATTTTGGATAACCAAAAACCTAATGAGGCAGAACTACTTAACAATTTAGAAGAAGGTAATTTAGAAGAAAAAAATCTTGTGATAGAAAAAGCCAATAAACTGAACAGAAAAAATAAATTAAATGGGGAAGATTTATTAGCTAAGCTTGTAGAATTACAAAAATTAACTTCTAATAATTTAGAACAACAAAATCTTGATCTGCCAGAGATAGCAAAAAATTTACAAAATTCCCCTAAGGATTTCTCTAACTTAAAAGATAATGCTTTAAGAAATAATGATAGTTTTTCAACTCAATCCCCATTAATTCAGGATCCTCTAACTCAAAACAATCATGCTACAAAAGAGATAGGGAATACTATATCTTCCATACATACTACTCCCTCTACACCTAACAATCTTACCTATAAAGTTTTACATAGTTTTGTAAACAATATAGATTTTGATATAACTAAGGTTTCTAATTTTTCTCTAAGAAATGGTTCTATTATTATAGAAAATAAGCACGGAGCTGTTTTTTTTAATTTGGAAAATATAGATAGTAATATGATGATCAATAATGGGGTTATATTTTCCTCAGGAAAATTTAGATTATTAGAACAAGGCTTACAATATAATTTTAATAATAGTTTAAATAAATCCTTTAAGTTAGAACTTTTTTTAGATAACGCTAAAGATAATACTAACCATGTAAAAGTAGATGGTATAGTTGAAGATAGGATTATTAAGGGAAAAATTATAGGATACGGTAACACCCTGCGTTATTTAGTCAACGCTGTTGCAATACCCATCAATATAACAAGTAAAGTAGCAGTACAATCTAATTTTGAAGTATCAAATAGTTATCTAAGTATACCAAACTTTAGTTTAGAAATTGATAATATTTTTTCTACCGGAAATCTTTACTGGGATTATGGTAATAGACAAACCTTAAGTCTAAATTTAAATCTTAATAATTATAATATTAGTTCTTTTTTAGAGGCTAAAACTTTATATCAAAGTAATAATAGTTATGTAGGACAGTCTGTCTTTGAAATTTTATTTAATGATTTATTAAATTGGTATAATCAGAAAATTACCCATTTTAAACCTAAATTTTTTAGATTAAACTTAAATCTTCATAATTCACAAGTACAAAGTGGTACAATTAATAATATAAATGCTATAGGGTTTCTAGATACTACTGGTAATTTATATATAGATAAAGTAGCTTTTAGCGATAACGATACTCAAATTAATGTAGCAGGTAAAATATCTCTAAGTGAGAAAACCGGAATTTTAACATATAAGTCTAAAGGAAATATTAGTGATTTTACTAAAATTTTTAAAATTAATCCTAAATTAAATTTATTTATTAATTCAATTACTGCAAATAGCGAGGAATTTAGACTAAATTCAAAAATTTATCTTGATAAAAATCGTATAATTTTCACAGAGATAGAAGGAGCTTTCGGAGCTATAGCATTTAAAAATGCATATGCTTTATTTATAGAAAGAAGTGATAAATCTGATTTACAATTAAGTATCACCCTTGAAGATTTAAACTTTACTTATTTAGCAGCAATTTATAATAAACAAACTACATTTTATCAACAGCATATTTTACAAGACTTAAATAGTACTGATGTGTTAGGTATTTCAAATAATTTAAGTATCAAATTGAAACTAAAAAGTAAATTTTTTGATTATAAAGGTATTAAATTTAAAGATGCTCAAATGGATGCCTTATTAGTTAAAAGTGGTTTTTTAATCCAAAAATTTGAATTAACTGGGTTAGAAACTGGGTTAATATTAGGTTCGTTTAATTTTAATAGAAAAGTAGCTCCTAATGTAGTAGGGCATCTTAATATTAGTAATTTAAGGCTAGATTTTAATACTCTTAATAAACTTATGTTCCAAGATTATCAACTGGTTGGTAAGGTTATTCTCAATGGTCAACTTAAATTTGCTGGAGATAATTACACTAATCCTATAACCAGAGTAGAGGGAAAAATAGGCTTTGTAAAATTAGAGAGATTAACTACCAATAGAGTTTCTATTAATGACGGTTTTTATCTTACTCTCTCTAGTAAAGGAGTAAGTAAAAATGGTAAAAAACTCTATCATATTAATGATTTAGTAGGAAAAGTTAGTATTTTGGGAAGTAAAATAGATTTTTATCCGGTGGTAGTTTTATATATTGACGGCAAAAAGCGATACAGGGGCACTTTCCAAGGAGGATATGCAATTGATACAAATATTTTAGGAATTAATGGGGTTGTAAGTGAGGAAAATAATAACACTAATAAAATTAAATTCCAATTAAACGGAGATTTATTAAAGTCGGCATTAAAAATAGATAAATCAATTGCCATTAAGCCTAAATATGTTAATAAGAATCTAGAAAGTCAGATTAAGAAATTAGATGCTAAAAACCCTAAAAGGTTACCTAGTTTAAAAGATTTCAAACATGAAACCAAGAAAAAGAATATTAAAACCATCCCCACTAAAAAAGAAGAAAGAACCTCTTCACAGTTCAAAGAATTATTACAAGAAGAACAAAAAAGGAAGGCTATCCTTAGAGAAGAACACTTAAAGAAACAGAGAAAAATCCAAGAACAAGCCCCTCCTCCGGTTAAAGATAATGAACTCCCAGAATTATATTAACGTATATAATTAAAATAATTATGAGAACTCCTGCAAAATATCTTAGAGGTGCAGAGGGTATTGAAATTTTTAGATATTTATTCTTATATACTAAAGATTAATATAGTGTCTACTTAGCTGTTTAAAGCATAATTTAAAACATATACCATAAGAGTGTTAAGCTTTAAGGGTAAGTCATTATTGCGATCTTTATTTAGAGTGGTAATTAATTATGAAGGGGATATTTATTTTTTTGCGATTTCTTTGAGAACTATCCAAAATTTTTCTTCTTTTCTTCTAAAGCAATAAAAGTTGTATGATTAGAGATTTTAATCGATTTTTTTAACATAAAAATAAAGTAAAAATAAAATAAAGTGGGAAGTTTCTGTTGCTAGGTACTTCCCAAACCCCGCTCTAGATTGCGATTAAGCTGCTAAAGCAAAAGGCCTATTGTCTTTGGCACTTATAAAATTAATCCTTTAACGATGGAATCATACCGGAAGAAGTTCCTATTTTTAATATCAAGTCGAAGCTAATTCATCCCCATAATAATTGGTGGAGATGTCGGGTACTGCCCCCGAGTCCTTAATAGGTATTTTATAAGACATTTATCCTCATAGTTAGTATTGCTACTAACATTAAAAAATATAGTATAATTATTTACAATTAGCAATTACTATTGTGATTCTTAATATAAAATAGCAAAAATAGGGTTTAAATATGTCTAGCAATACTCAAGAAACAGAAGTACATACCACTCAAAGAGCAGTATCTTTTGAGTTAGAAAAAATTTTAAATCATAAACATAAGGTTTTAGATCATGGTTTTATTAGGGTGATTGATTATATGGGCAATGATAATGCTATTGTACAATCTGCCAGAGTTTCTTATGGTAAAGGAACTAAAACCCTACAAGATGATACAGCTCTCATTAGATATTTAATTAGACATAAACATACTACGCCCTTAGAGATGTGTGAGATTAAATTTCATATTAAAATGCCCATTTTTATTGCTAGACAATGGGTACGTCATAGAACTGCAAATGTTAACGAATATTCCGGTCGATATTCTATTTTAGATAAAGAATATTATATTCCTAAAAAAGAACAATTAGCAACACAATCTATGAATAATAAACAGGGAAAAAATAAACTCTTAGATAAACAAGAGGCAAAACAAGTGCTAAATATCTTAAAAAGTGACGGAGAAGCTTTATTTAAACATTATGAAACTATGTTAAATGTTAATGAAGCTGACAATAAAAAAGGGCTAACTAGAGAATTAGCTAGAATTAATTTACCTCTCAATACGTATACTCAGCTATATTGGAAAATAGATTTGCATAATTTATTACACTTTCTAGCTCTGAGAGCAGATGAACATGCACAATATGAAATTAGAGCATATGCTTTGATAATGTTAGAGATAATAAAGAAATGGGTACCTGTAGTGTATCAGGCTTTTTTGGATTATCGTTTTAATGCTATTTCTTTATCTAATCAGGCAAAATTAGTAGTACAAAAACTGATTAATCAACAAACTGTTTCCCAAGCAGAGAGTGGGCTTTCTAAGAGAGAATGGGTAGAACTTATGGAGCAATTAGAAATAAACAACTAATAAAACTTTCTTAATACAGATATATTAACAGATGGTTACTAATAATAGTGTGTTGATGGTGATTGTTAAAGATTAGTTCTAATTAAAAGATTATTATTACCAATAACCAGCTAGAATTATGGTATTAGATAATAAATTATTCTAATGCCGAGACTTTACTTAGGGGTGAAATCTTTAGCTATTTATCTGGTAATTATTTGTAAGGATAGTAACATAACTAATCATAACTATGATATTGCTAAACAACTAAGAATAGGGAGTGGTTAAGTTTTAATAAACAGCTTCTGTTTGAGTTGCAAAGCTATTTCTATAAATTTTCGGCTAATAGGATGTTTTAAGTTTTCCTTAATAATATTAGTACCGTTATCTAAGTATTCTCTAACTTTGAGATCTAGGGGAATTTCTCCTAAAAAAGCTATATTATATTCTAGAGATTTAATTTTTGCTCCACTTTCTGCAAAAACATGAGAAATTTTTCCACAGTACGGACAATTAAAATAACTCATATTTTCAATCATTCCTAATATGTTTATGGATAAGTTTTGTAGCATCACAAAAGTTTTTTGTACATCTAACAGAGCTACATTCTGAGGAGTAGAAACCATTACTGCTCCTGCTACCTCATAGTTCTTAAAGACATTAATATGAATGTCACCAGTACCTGGCGGTAAATCTATAATTAAGACATCCACATCCGTTGTTGCATCCCCCCAAGTAGTTTGCATTAATAATTGATTGAAAGTTTTAATAATCATAGGTCCTTTTAAAATTACGGATTGGGAAGAATCTAACATAAATCCTAGAGAGGCAAGCAAAATATCATCACGTACTAAGGGGATCATCAGATGTTCTTGTGAAATTTCTAAGAAACCTTGTATGCCGAACATTAAGGGAATGGAGGGTCCGTATATATCTCCATCTAAGACTCCTACCTTTAATCCTATGTGGTTTAGAGCATAAGCTAAATGTACCGCAATAGAAGATTTTCCAACTCCTCCTTTACCAGATAATACGGTAATAATTTTTTTTATATTTGGAGGTATTTGTTTATTAACAGGAGCTAAAGAGCTTTGTTTTGCGGTATTAGAATAGGCAATATAAATATTTTCTATAGTAGTTATAGCTTTAAGATTACTAATTATCTCGTTTTTGTGACTTTCTATTAAATCTAGATTTTGCGGGGTTAAGTCTTTAAAAGTACAGAATATAGATCGGAAGAGCGTCGTGTAGGGAAAGAGTGTAGATCTCGGTGGTCG
>NZ_DBKDTU010000093.1:0-2526 GCF_055505085.1 Candidatus Hepatincolaceae symbiont of Strigamia maritima | reverse complement strand
ATACTATTTTAATTTACTAGGACCAGTTTAAATGATCTCACAACCAATAGTTGTAGCTATTACCGGGGCAACCGGGGCTATTTATGGTATTAATCTCTTAAAATCCTTACAACAATTAAATCTTAAAACTATTTTAGTAATAAGCAAAATGGGCTTTGTTACTATTAAAGAAGAGTTAAATTTATCTCCTAAAGAAGTTATTGCACTAAGCGATACATATTTTGATAATTCTAATTTATCCGCAGGGATTGCCTCAGGTAGTTTTTTAACAACCGGTATGGTAATTGCTCCTTGTTCTGTAAAAACTTTATCAGCCATTGCTAATTGTTATTCTGATAATTTAATCAGTAGAGTCGCTGATGTATCTTTGAAAGAAAGACGAAAAGTTATTATTATGTTCAGAGAAACTCCTCTACATTTAGGGCATTTAAAACTAATGGAACAGGTAACTAAAAGTGGTGCAATTCTAATGCCTCCTCTACCAGCTTTTTATAATCACCCTACAAGTTTAGATGAAGTAGTTAATCATTCGGTAGGACGTTGTTTAGATTTACTAGAAATTCCTAATAATTTAACCCAAAGATGGAAATAACTATATTTGTTACTGGGTTTAGGCACTGAGGTTTGGAATAATTTTAAGAGGAATACTGTGGTTGCGACCCCTGATACTTTGAAAATTGGTTGTGAATGACAATAATGCGTAGTGGCGGTGAGATAGTCTGATGTTAGAAGGTACGGGGCTTCTCCTTCTAAACAGATAAGTTAAGAAAAGATACAGACTATGCCCAAAAGGTAGTTATTTGATTTTTTATTTGATTTTCAAGAAAATTGACTTTACAATATTTTTTCAATCAATAATGGTAAATGTATAAGAAAATGCCCCTTATAAAAATAAAATCTATTTCTAAATATCTCTTAATTATTTTTTATGCCTTATCCTTACACAACCTTGCTTTAGCAAGTCTTGATAGGGGTAGCTCTTTTGCTAAACAATCCAATCATGCTGTAAAATTACAGCGTAGTATAGGTGATTATACCCAATTTGCTATTAATCTTGGAGTTCTGGCAATAATTAGTACTAAAGGAGATCTTGAAGGATTAAGACAATACTCGTTTTCCACCGCAACTACTATGTTAATTACTCAAGGATTAAAATATTCTGTTAATAGAACCAGACCCGGAGGAGGAAATCATTCTTTCCCTAGCGGACATGCTGCTTTTGCTTTTGCACCGGCTGCCTTTTTATATGAAAGATACGGGTTAAAATATGCATTGCCGGCTTACTTAGTTGCAGGTTTTGTTGCTTATTCCAGAGTAATTTCATCTTCTGAAACCACAGCCTCACATTTTGTTTCTGATGTCTTAAGCAGTGCTATCCTTGCAACCTTATCTGCCAAGATTTTTACAAAAAGTTATACAACCTCTAAAGGAAAAGACTATAAGCTAAGCTTTATCCCCGATTTATCTTTTACTAATCTATATTTGGGGTTTAATTTTAATTTTTAGTATAGTTCTAACTTTTAATAAAAATAGTATGTCTTTAGAGGAAATATTTTGTGTTTAGGTTAAAAATTAAATCTTTTATAATATAGGAAATTATCTCATGATTTTTAAATTCTTCTCACTTTTAGGATTAATCTTTTTATTCCTAGTAAATTCTTATAGTATTAGCTCTGCCGGTATATCAAGTTTTGATAGGGGAAATTTTTTGAAAGATAATCAATCAAATAATGATATAAAACTACAACAACGTATAGGAGATTATACACAATTTTTTACAAATGCCTTAGCTCTTACACTTATTCTCCAAAAAAATGATTTAGTGGGATTAAAACAATATTCTTATACTACTCTAACTAATCTTGGGGCAACTTATATTTTAAAATATTCTATTAATCGTACCCGTCCTAATGGTGGCAATCATTCTTTTCCCAGCGGACATACCTCCTTTACAATTGCTCCTGTAGCTTTTGTACATTTTAGATACGGATTTAAGTATGCATGGCCTTTGTATGTAGCTACCGGTTTTGTAGGATATTCCAGAGTGATTGCACGAGCTCATTTTATCTCAGATATAGTTGCAGGAGCAGCTTTGGGAGTTCTAAGTGCAAAATATCTTAGCACAACCTACCAAAGTACGGATGGTAAAATTTTTTATCTTAAGCTTATTCCTAGTTTTAATCAAGAAGAATATAAACTATACTTCAATATAAATTTTTAATTAATAATTCTACCTTTTGGGTAGAGGATATGTGCTTAAAAAACTTCGCGATTTAAATAACGAATACCAAGAGTGTTGTTGCAACTTGCCTTTCATTCTTTGTTCTACATTATATTAACAGGCATCATGTATGTAGGAATTAATGTTGAAATATTAGTATTGAAAAGTATTTGGCTTCACCTTATAAACAGATAAATTGGAGAAAGACATAAATTCTACCAAAAAGTAAGTTATTTATTTTGCTTAAACGGTAGAAGGAAATAGTGGTTTATTATACTTCCAACTTTTAGTATTTTATAATATTA
>NZ_DBKDTU010000092.1:0-2538 GCF_055505085.1 Candidatus Hepatincolaceae symbiont of Strigamia maritima | reverse complement strand
AATCTAGATATACTAATTACTAACATAATTATAATAAAAATTATATCAAAAATGAAAAAAATTTTTTTATTATCTCTCTTTCTAAGTTTATTTATAAGCATTGCCACAGCCGATATTATTAGTAATGTTATTAAAGATACTACAGATTTAATTTTTCCTAAAAGCTCTACTAATATAAGTAACCCTAATACAAATACCACCACAGGTAATTCTAATCCCAATACTTCTTCTCTTACTACACCTGATGATGAGCTTAAACCATTATTAAAAATTTTAAAAGATCCTCAAAAAATCCAAAGTTTAATTAAAGTCTTAGAGAATGTTGAAAAAGCAGAGACTCCTCAAACAGTGTTTCAAACTATGGAGCTTACAGAAACTAAACAGGCATTAGACCAAATCTTTTTAAATATATATTATTCTATTAAAAACCATGTAATTTTAATAGATACAACTCTACTTAATCTTCCTATAAATTTTTGGAATGTTATTATTAATTTTAAAAATTATCTGAGTATAGAAGAAGTACAAATTGTGCTACTATCCTTAATATTTACTTTGGTGATAAGTTTTTTCTTAGAAAAAATATTAGTAAAAATCTTTCATAGGTTTTGGTATAAAAAACCCATCAATAACAAATTCCTAATTGATACAGTAAGCCATAGTGGTCTTATCGTAATAACTTTACTTACTCCTATCATAATAGCCAATCTTTTAGTCTGGATGGCTTTGCTAATTTTGCAGACTGAATACGGAGTATTATATCTTAGCAAAATTTTGGTGGTTTGGCTTGTTTTTAGAATAATTTTTACTATTCTAAAGAAACTCTATCATAATGCTAAAAAATGCAATAAATTCTTACATATTAAAGGAGCAATTAATCTTAAAAAAGTAAAGTTATATTTAAGAGATACCATAATACTATTGCATATTGTCTTAATTATAGTACTTTTTTATTTTACCTCCCAATATATTAAGCTTGATGTTAGCATATCACAAAATATTTTCAGAGGATTACGTTTAGTATTTTGTGTGGTGGTTGCTATATTGCTATTTAGGTTAAGTAAGGATTTTCAAATTTATTGTTTAACTATCGCTAAACAAAGTTCTAAATATTATGCAAAAAAGCTCTTTACTTTTTTGGGTAATAGTTTTTACTTTTTTACCATATTCTATATTATTTTGGTAGTATTCCTAATATTGTTAAATATCTATGCAGGGGTATGGTTTATTCTTAAAGCAGGGATGCTAGCTATTTTATTATTCTTAGTTCATCATTTATTGCAACATATTGTGAGTTTTCTTATTGATAAATATTTATTAGAAAGTTTTCATAATAGGGTGGCGACTTGGTATAATGTAAATCAAGATCGTAAATTGATTTATACTAAGATTTCCGGATATAAAAACTTTGGATATTTTGCGGAAATTATTTATTATTATCTTATTTTTATCACTTTTTTAATTTTTGCACTACAGCTTTGGGATATTCAAATTTTTAGCATCATTCAACAACTGATAAAGATTAGCTTTTTTAGTATAGTACTGAATATTTCTCTGGTACTCTTAATCCTCTTTAGTATTACCTTAATTTTGTTAATGTTTTGTAGAGCTTTAATTATGAAGGCGGAACATGCCAGAGATTTCCATAGAGTTAACCAAATTGTTTCTATCTTATTTTTATTAAAAAAACTCTATTTTGCAGTTTTAGTAATAGTGTTATTTATAGCTATTTTAGCTATTTTTAATGTTTCTTTTACTACTCTATTGGCTAGTACTGGGGTGGTTACCATAATTATTGGTTTTGGAGCTAAAGACATTCTTAAAAACTATTTTAATGCCATTCTTTTTTTACTAGAAAATGTGCTCTCAATTAATGATTTTGTAGAGATAGGTAGTAAAAAAGGTACTGTAGAAGACTTAACCATGAACTACATTAAATTGCGTGATATTGATGGGAATACTCATATGATTCCCTTCTCAACTGTGGATGTTGTAAGTAATTACAGTAGGGATTTTTCCTATGCCGTTAGTGAAGTAGGGGTTCATTATAGAGAAAATATTGATAATGTCATAGATGCTTTTAAAGAGATAGGTAGAGAGTTGCAACTTGATAGTAATCTTGCTTCTTTAATTCTAGAACCGTTAGAAATTCTCGGGGTAGTTAGTCTGGGAGATTACAGTGTAAATATTCGTTGTAGAATTAAAACCCAAGCTGGGAAACAAGCTAAAATTAGAATGGAACTTCTTAAAAAAGTAAAAGAAAAATTTGACGAACTAGGAATAACTATTCCGTATCCAATTAATCAGATTATTATTGAGAAGTAGAAGCGGTAAGCACAATTTCTAACCCGCAACTCACCTTAGAGAGTATAAGCTTTAGCAGAAGTAAAAATAAACTCAGTAATATTAAGAACTTAAAAATAACCGGCAAAGTAGATATGGATGAGGAATGGAGATGAAACATTTAGTCTCTGCAGTTTTTATGGCAAGACCTGTAGAAGCAGTTACAGATCTGTAAGAGCAATAGCAAAACTTTAC
>NZ_DBKDTU010000091.1:0-2564 GCF_055505085.1 Candidatus Hepatincolaceae symbiont of Strigamia maritima | reverse complement strand
TCGGCATTCCTGCTGAATCGCTCTTCCGATCTGGATATAGTAAAAAGTTGTAAATTATGCCTTGTAGTGCAGGTATGCTTTAAGAATAATCCTAAGATATTAAAGTTATTGCAATAGGTATAAGTATTATAAAAAAAATTAAAAAAGGAAAGCTACTGTTATTTATTGTAAAAATTAGTTATTTTGTTATAATATTTGTGATTTAAGCTAGGATTAAATAAATGAAAGTACAGCAAATACATAATTTCAACAAAATATTGGCTATTTCAAGCGGAATTGCTGCAGATATTAAAGGAGCAGAATTGGGAGCAGATAATATCTATCAGGCTGTACAAGCACTGTACCATAATCCTAACTTTACAAAAATTTATTATAATACATCTGAAGAAACTAAGTTAAAGGTTATTCCGATACTTAATAATTTCTTTAAAAATCTTATAGAAGAGGTAACTCTTCAACATAAAAAGTATGATAAATATTTGTTTTTTACCGGAGATCATAGTAACGGTATTGCGGTTTTTTCTTTAATATCTAATTTATTACAGCAGATTACTAAAGAAAGTACTGATATAACTCGTAATAAAGATTTAGGTTTATTGTGGATTGATGCTCATTTAGATTGCCATACTCCGCAAAGTTCACATAGCAAAAATGTGCATGGGATGCCGATTGCTCATTTGCTGGGGTATGGAGATAAATCTCTGAACAGTTTAATTAATAACAAAATTAAACCTCAAAATTTGTGTTATATTGCTACGAGAAGTTATGAACAAGAAGAGTTAGATTTAATTACTAAATTAGGTGTTAAAGTATTTTTTATGAAGGATATTACAGAGGCTAATATCAAGCATATTTTTAAAGATGCAATAGCATATATTAGCAAAAATACCATAAGATTTGGGGTTTCTTTAGATATTGATGCTTTATCAAGAGATGAAATGCCTGCAACCGGTTGTAATACCGGTAAGGGGTTAACTATGAAGATGCTAGTAGAAAATTTAGAAAGTATTAAACTACATGAAAAACTATTATGTATAGAGATTACGGAATTTAATCCCCTCTTAGATACTTCTAATCAGCAAACTTATCATAATATTATGAAGTTAGTTAAAATTTTACTTAATTAAGCTCTAAATTTTACTTGGTGTAGTGGTAATAATTAAGTAGGAAAAGAAGAATCATTAAATGGGATTTCTTTTTAAGAGTAGTATTTAGAGAGCTGTTAAGTATATATTTGGTAGTTAAAAAGCTTTAGCTGAAAATTAAATATAAAAACTCTGAATAACTTTGCAAAACCACTTTTTAATTTTCTAAAAAACTTAGTGCTTATTCCCATTATATCCGTTCCAGTTACGGTAGTTACCCTTAAAAAGAGTTGTAGCGTTTTGTTCTATAACATAAATTTGCTTTACAATTGCTTCTAAAAAATGTCTGTCGTGAGATACTAGTAAAATAGTACCCTTATAGCCCTCTAAAGCTTCTTCTAAAATTTCTCTGGAGTAAATATCTAAATGGTTAGTAGGTTCATCCATTATTAAAAAGTTAGGCTTACTTAATAATAATTTCATTAAAGAAACCCTAGCTCTCTCACCACCGCTTAAAGTAGCAATCTTTTTAAAAGTATCATCTTTAGTAAATAAAAAGCTACCAGCAATGTTTCTAGCTTTTTCTTCTATTATATCAAAAGAATCCCTGATTTCTTCTAAAATATTATTGTTTAGGTTTAAATTTTGCTGAGTTTGGTCATAATAACCGATTTTTAATTTTTCTCCTAAGGTAATACTACCGGAAGTTGGTGCTTCAAGACCATTAATAATTTTTAAAATAGTGGATTTTCCAACTCCGTTTTTACCAATTAAACCTATTCTGTCTCCTCGTAAAATTTCTATATTGAGATTCTTAAGTATTTGTTGATTATTAAACTTCTTAGCAAGTTTTTCTATTTTTAAAACCATTTGTGAACTAGGTGTATCTATTTCAAATTTTAGTTTCATTTTTCTAATAGGAATAACCGGATTATCAGATTTTTCCATTCTGGCTAAAAGCTTCTGTCTACCCATGGCTTGTTTAGATTTTTGCCCTGCTTTATATTTTAAAACAAATTCTGCAAGCTTCTTCATTTTTTCTTCTTCTTTTTTAAAAGCCTTTAATGCTCCAGAGAGAAATATCTCTTTTTGAATTGTATAATCACTATAATTACCTTTATAGCTTTTTAAAGTTTTTGCTTCTATTTCAAAAATTTTGGTTACTGTATTATCTAAAAAATAAGTATCATGAGAAATAAGTATAAAGGCATATTTATAGTTTTTTAAAAATTCTTCTAACCATAGAATTGCATTTAAATCTAGATGATTGGTCGGCTCATCTAAAATTAAAAGCTCAGGTTCTTCTAATAAAATTTTTGCCAAAGCAACACGAGATTGTTGTCCTCCTGATACATCCTTAATGTTATTATGCCATAATTTTTCCGGTACATCCAAACCTGCTAAAATCTGAGTAATTTTATATTCAATTATATAACCATCATTTTCTTCAAAATCACTGATTTTATAAGCCAGATCATT
>NZ_DBKDTU010000090.1:0-2601 GCF_055505085.1 Candidatus Hepatincolaceae symbiont of Strigamia maritima | reverse complement strand
CTTTTTTACATACGTAAAATCTTCTAGGGTTTGACTATGAACTAAAGCAAATGGTATAGATTTATCAACTTTTTCTCCTAGTTTTAAAACATTACTTAACCCAACACTATAGTCTATTTTATCTGTAACTCTTTGTCTTCCTCCTTTTAACATTGCCAAAGACAACCCTATTTCTCTAGTGTTAATCTTACTGATATAACCTGTCTGCTCTAAATATAGCGGAGTTACCACCTTAGCTTGCGGTAAATATTTGTTATAATTCTCAACAAAATCTGCTACTCCACCTAAAGCTTTTATCATTTTTGCAAATTTTTCTACTGCCCTACCATTCTCTATTACTTCTATAATTTTAGCTCTAGCCTCTTCTTTAGTACTACTAACTCCAGTATTAATGAGTACTTCTGTAATTAGAGATACATTAATTTCATGAAGTTTATAATTTGTAGAATTCCCCTTTAAGTATTCAATACTCTCGATTATTTCTAAAGCATTACCCACATTATTAGCTAAAACCTCATTCATATCAGTAATTAGTGCCGAGACTTGTAAATTAGCTATCCTAGCAGTATTAACAATACTATTTGCTAATTGTTTAGCATCATTTAAATTTTCCATAAAAGCCCCACTACCTGTTTTTACATCCATAACTAAGAAGTCTAAACCTTCCGAGAGTTTTTTTGATAAAATAGAAGCAGTAATTAGGTCTAATGATTCTACTGTACCTGTGATATCTCTAATAGCATAGATTTTTTTATCAGCCGGAGCTAAATTAGCGGTTTGTCCAATAATAGCACACCCTACCTCTGTTACAACTTTCTTAAATAATTCATTACTTGCATTAGTATTATAACCAGGAATTGCATCTAGTTTGTCTAGAGTACCTCCTGTATGCCCTAATCCACGCCCACCTATCATTGGAACATATAAATTAAAGCAAGCTAAAATTGGAGCCAAAATAAAAGAAATTAAATCTCCTACCCCTCCTGTGGAATGTTTATCTACTATTTTTCCATCTAAGTTCCAACTTAAAGGTTCCCCTGAATCCCTCATAGCTATGGTTAAATTAGATCTTTCGGTAGCATTCAAACCATTTAGTAAAATAGCCATAGTTAGTGCACTAACCTGCTCATTTACAATTGATTCCTGCATAATACCATTTATAAAGAAATCTATTTCAGCTTTACTAAGTTCCTTATTATCTCTTTTTTTTCTAATAATTTCCTGTGGTAAAAATATAACGTTGCTTACTCCTTATTATTTACTTTAAGAAACATTCTCGTTTGTTTCTGTGTTTATTATCTTTAATTTATGCTATAGATGTAAAGATTCCGGCAAGGGCTGCACTCATTAAATTCGATAGAGTTCCTGCAAGCACTGCCTTAAAACCTAATCTAGCAATATCTTTTTTTCGATTCGGAGATATAACTCCTAATCCACCTATTAAAATTCCCACGGAGCTTAAATTAGCAAACCCACATAAAGCAAAAACTATAATAATCTTAGTATGCTCAGATAAAGTACTCATATCTTTAACAAAATTAATATAAGCTACAAATTCATTAGTTACTAATTTTTGCCCAATGTAACTACCGGCTACTGATGCCTCTTCCCAAGGCACTCCTATTAAATAAGCAATCGGTGAAAATATTAAACCTAAAATATATTCTAAAGATAATCCTTCAAATCCTACAAGACCTGCTGTGCCTCCTAAAATAATATTAATTAATGCTATTAAGCCTATGAAGGCAATTAACATTGCTCCTACATTTAGAGCTAGTTTTAATCCGGTAGTTGCTCCAAAAGCAGCAGCCTCTATAATATTTTCAGGTTTTTCTAAGTCTTTGGTTTTATGTTGTAACTCATCCATAGTTTGAATTGGAATATTTCTCTCCGGTAACATTAGTTTAGACATTAAAATTCCACCAGGTGCTGCCATAAAAGCTGCAGAGACTAAATATTTCATATCTATTCCTAATACGGCATAACCAGCAATTACAGAACCGGCCACAGAGGCAAGCCCTACTACCATTACTGTAAAAAGCTCAGATTCAGTCATTTTCCCTATAAATGGTTTTACAGTTAAGGGAGCCTCTGTGTGTCCTACAAAAATATTAGCAGCAGCAGCTAATGATTCTGATCTACTAGTACCTAACATCTTATGAATAACAAAACCAATACTATTTATTAATAAAGGCATTATTCTTAAGTAATATAGTACTGAAATTAGGCTTGAGAAGAAAATTATTAAACTTAAAACATGGATACCAAAAATAAAGCCAACATTACCTTGGGCTAAGCCTCCGAAAATAAATTCTACTCCTACTTTTCCAGCATCAATTGCTGAGGATATACCATTTGCAATACTACTAAGTATAGCCCGCCCAATTGGCACATATAAGATAAACATTGCTAATAATGCTTGTACTAAGAAAGCCCCTATTACAGTTCGTTTATTTATTCCAGACTTATTATTTGATAATAGAAAAGCTATCGCTAATAGCAGTATTATCCCTAAGATAGCTATCATTTTATTGTGTCTCCTATTAAATTATGATAAATTAAATTATTAAATAATTTGTATATAATAAAAGCTATCATATT
>NZ_DBKDTU010000089.1:0-11973 GCF_055505085.1 Candidatus Hepatincolaceae symbiont of Strigamia maritima | reverse complement strand
CCCTACACGACGCTCTTCCGATCTTCTTGCCAGAACTCATGTATACGGTATCATTTCCAAACAAACTCTCAAATTCATCATCACCTGCAAAAAGCAAGTAAGAATTATCTCCTTTACCGCCAATTACAATGTCATCATTATTAGTTAAAAGTACTTCCAAAGGATCAAACCTTGTAGAGAGAGTCCAAGTAACTGTTTCATGATTCTTTATATCATCTTCTCCATAAACCGGTTGAAAGTTTAACTTAAATTTCGTATTTCCAGTTAACAAAGAATTTTTAGCTGTATTTATACCTAATATATCTAGATCAACTACAAAAGTTGTATTGTTTAAAGAGACATCTCCTGCTTCATATTCCACATAAAAGGTTACATTTCCAACTCCAGAATTATTTTTAATAACCCATGTTTGGATTCCTCCTGTCCCACCCCCTGTATTTATTTCTATATTAGCATTATCGGTTTTTAAGGTTAATCCTCTGGGTATCCCATACAGGGATAATATTTCAGCATTGACCGCAGGATTTGTAAAAGTTATTACTAATTCCCGTCTAATGGTATTTTCATTATTTACTGTTAAATGTAACCCTCTTCCTCCTGCATCTTTAGCAAGATCTATCACTTGCGGTATATACATAGTATAAAAATCATTTTCATCATTTAAGGAACCACCGCCATGTAATAATTTTATAGCATGTTTATCTCCTACTAATCCGAGTAAATCTTTATTCTCCTGAGTTAATGCACCATAATGGGCTACAAATCCCGGCTTAACTTTTTCTACTATAGTAGGCTCGTTATCATCAAAACTACGAGTATATTGTAAGTTATTGTTATAGTGGTAAATAACATCAATATCTTTTATTAAATCAGAAGAATGTCCTAAGGTTTTAATTACATGGTCTTGGAAAAAAGCTCCGAATTGCGGAATAATATTTTGCTCCTCCGTAAATAATTCACCCATTTTGTTAGCTTCAGATTTGTCATCCTTATCTTGCTGTTTAGCTGAGCTTAGATCTTGTCCCACAACAGCATTAGTCTCCGGTGAGGAAATCTTTCTAAAGGTTATAAGTTTATCAGGTTCCTCACTACTCATATAACCCTGAGCACTTAATAAATTCAATCCACTATAAATACTTCCGCTTTTACCGGCTAAAACAGGAGAATTACCTTCAATTGCCATGAGTGCATAGTTTGAGATAGTAATGATTTTCCCTGTAGGAGTATAAATTACTAAATCGCCGTTAACTATCTCTTTTTTAGCATTATCAAGGTTCATATCCAAATTAATAGTATCTTTAGGATGTGCATAAATAACTATATCTTGATTTTTAGGATTCGATACTTGTATATTATTGATTTCATAAACTGGTTGTACATCTGTATTTTTTGCCATTTGAATAAGGACTCCTACCTTGAATCTATTAACTAAAACTTTTAAGAAATTTTAATTTAAAATATTAGCTTATGCTATTCAAAAAGTATTTTATAGCTATTTTATGCTAATCATACTATCTTATATTTTATCATTAAATGTTTTGCGAGCTCTATCTCTTAGCAGACTATCGGCTATTACTAAAGATAGCATAGCTTTCCCTACCGGCACTGCTCTAATACCTACACAAGAATCATGTCTACCTTTAACTGTAATTTTGGTATTTAACATATTTTTATCAATAGTTTGTTGACTGATACCAATAGAACTAGTAGGTTTTACTGCAAAACGTACAATAAGATCATCGCCATTACTGATCCCACCTAAAATACCTCCGCTATGATTATTTAAAAAATTTACAGAATTATTCTGAACTCTCATTTCATCTTTTACAGCAGAACCCCTAGCATTACCTAAAGCAAAGCCCTCACCTATTTCAACGGCTTTAACAGCCGGAATACTCATAATAGCTTTGGCAATTTCCGCATCTAGTTTATCAAACACAGGTTCACCCAAGCCTACAGGCATATTTTTAACTTGTAATTCAATGATAGCTCCTAAAGAATCATTTTCTGCCTGAACTGTTTGTAATAAATTATGCCAAGTTGCTAAAAATTTAGTATTCTGTGTAGGTGCAAAAAAATCATTATTAAAGACTTCTTCAAAGTTAATTTCTTCCTTAGGAATTCTAATTCCTCCGATTGATATTACCCCACCTTTTAACTGAATATTTTTTGCTAATAATATTTTAGAGGCTATGGCTCCTGCAGCAACTCTGGCAACAGTTTCCCTAGCACTTGCTCTACCTCCACCCCGATAATCTCTAATTCTGAATTTTTCTTGATAGGTAAAATCAGCATGATTAGGACGAAATACCTCTTTTAAGTGTTGATAATCTGCACTTTTTTGATCACTATTGGCAATGAATAAAGCAATAGGTGTACCTAAAGTTTTCCCCTCAAAGACACCTGATAAAATGTTTATTTTATCAGGTTCAGCACGTTTAGTAGTGTAAATATTTTTATTAGTTCTACGTTCATCTAAGGCTATTTGGATCTCTTCTTCACTGATTGCTAAATTTGAGGGAACCCCATCTACAATCACACCGATTCCTTCCCCGTGACTTTCGCCAAAAGTAGTAATTATAAAGATTTTTCCGAAACTATTACCGCTCATTAAACTTTTGAATTGCCTGTGAAAAATTTGCTATAGATTTATTCAAAATTTCTCCATGTTGAGCATCATCCAATTTATTCTTAAGTAAACTTTCTACAGTATTAATTGCAGTATCTACTAGATTATATTGTAGATTATAAATTTGTTTGTTTTTCTCTATATTGAGATACTCTATAAAAGATTTTTTACTATTTTTAATTTGGGCGGAAATTTTCTCACTAAACAACTCAGAATGTCTGCTAGCTTTGTGTTGAGCCATCTCAATAATTTTCTCAGTACGTTTATTCAATTTATTAAGATTATCTTTGGTGGTATCTAATAATTTTATTGCCTCACTATGCAGATTTTCAGCACTTTCAATTTCCTGCCTAATAGACTTAATACTATCATTAATTAAATCTAGAACTAAAATATAAATTTTTTTACCTGCAAGCCCACAAAATAAGAGAAAAGCTAAAAATTCCCAAAAAACTTCATGTTCTAATAAACTTAACATTATAATTTTCCTTTAGGATCTAACTTTACAGGTTTTGCTTTTACCTGATCTACTGTCTTATCTGTTGGATTTGTTGCCGGTGTTGCTAATTTTATAGGTCCAGATTTTTTTATTTCCGACTTTACCTGAATTGATTTTATAGGTTCTAATTTTGCTAAAGATTCTTTTACAGCAACTTCTACATCCTCTTGTTTAAATTCAAGCCCTACTACCTTCATTAAATCTTTACTTAAAGCCAAGGTTTCACTCTGTAGTTTATTATTAAATTCACGTTTAATTAGCAACATTGCATGATCAAATTCTATTTTTTTATCTCTCTGGGTTACTAAGAGATTCTCCATTCTCTCTTTATACACTGTGGCTGTTTGCAAAGTGCTATTATCAATAATGGCTTTAGCTTCTTGTTGAGCTTGTTTTAAGCTGTTGTGAATTTTAACTTCCATAAATTCAATTTCTTTTTTAATTTTCGTAGATTTTTCAATATTTAGAACAATTCTTTCCTGCCGTTTATGCTTAACAGCATAAATTTTAGGTACAAAAATATAATGCATTACTAAATATAAAATACTAAAACAAATGACTAACCAAAATATTTGTTGAGGATACTTAGAAAAATCCAGTTGCGGCAAGCCCTTACTTTGTGTAATTCCTTCCGCAGCAATTACCAAATTACTATGTACTAGCATTAGGGTTATTCCAAAAAATTTTACAACTCTCAGCATAATAATGTATATATTTATTAGTATTGTTAAGAAAATAAAATAATAAATACTATAACTAAAACATAGAGAGCCATAGTCTCTGTTAAAGCTACTCCGATTAAGGAATAAGTAAATAGGATTTTTCTAGCCCCAGGATTTCTTGAGAGCTCAGAAATAAAAGAACTAAAAATTCTTCCTATTCCCATCCCAACCCCACCCATAGCAAGCATAGCAATACCTGCTGCTAAGTATTTTGCACTACCGGATATTGCATGTATTAATTCAACGTCAACCATTGTTACTCCTTTTTATTTTATTACTAATTTAATGCAAATTTACCACATCACCTATAAAAATACAGCTTAAAACTGTAAAAATATAAGCCTGTAAAAACGCAACAAATAATTCAAACCCTATTAACGCAGTAGTTAACAATAGAGGAAGAATTCCGAAAATTCCCAGTGAGAACACAAATCCCGCAAAAATACTCAACATTAAATGCCCAGCCATCACATTAGCAAATAACCTAATCCCCATACTTACCGCTTTAGCAAAATAAGATATGATTTCGGCTGGGACAATTAAAGGGGCTAAAATTAAGGGGATACCCTCAGGATAAAAGATTTTAAAAAATCTTAATCCATGCCTAAATAAACCATAAATCGTAGCAAGACAAAAAATAAACATAGAAATTGTTAGAGTAACTACGGTCTGACCAGTAATAGAAAAAGTAAAAGGTAGATTTCCTACTAAATTACTAAATAGAATAAATAAAAAAATTGAATAAATGAGTGGAAAAAATTGTTTAGCCTTTTCATTCCCAATATTATCTTTAGCTAAATTTCCTACAAATTCATAACTAAGTTCTGCTAATATTTGCATTTTATAAGGAATTACAGCACTTTTTTTAAATGATATATAAAAAAAGATAATTATACAAATCACCGAGACACACATAAAAAAAGCAGAATTAGTAAAAGCTAAATCTATATTAGCCACACTAAAATTACCAAAAGACTTTACTTGAAATTGTGCTAAGGGATTAAGCTCCATGTTGAGTATCCATTATAGTTCCTTTTTGATATATCTATACAAATTTAAGAAGCCGGCGACAAAGCCGAATAAAAGAAAAATTATTAATCCCCAAGGTTTGGTATTAAAAAAACTATCAACAGCATAACCAATCCCTAACCCTACCATAACTCCTGCAAATAATTCTAAAATTATATTCATAGCTAATTTATAAGAGTTACTCTCATTTTTCTTAGTATTATTAGGATAAGTATACTTGGCTTCTAATTCTTTAATTTTGACACTTAAACTTTTGAGTTTTTTTGAATGCATATTAATTACTTATTTAACAATTTCTGAATTTGAGCTTCTACTTGGGCATAGCTAGCAACTCCTACTAAACTAACATCTTTTAAAGTTGGTAACTTACTGCCTGAGGTAAAATAAGTTGTAGGAGTACCTTCTATATTTAATGCTTTAGAATACCCTATTGCTTCTGTATACAATTCTTTAACAAATTTATCATTTTTAACTGTAAAGTTAGCCAGTTTGCTCTGAGGAATTCCCACTAACTTAGCATAAGACAATACTGAAGCCACAGCATCTTTACCGGAGTACCAGGATTTTTGATTTTTAAAATACAATGCAATTAAAGATTCGTATTGTTTGATTCCATTAGTCTTATACAACATAGCATGTGCAGCTAAAACTGCTTCTCCACCTGCTGGCATATCAATAAACACTACCCTTAGAAGCCCTTGACTTATATAATTCTTTTGTAATTCCGGAAAAACATTATTATGCATAGTAGCACAATGCAAACAAGCCAAAGAAAAGAAGTAATACATAGTAACAGGTGCATTTTCTTTACCTAAGGATATTCTATTAATATTAGCAACGGCTAAACTGCCTAAACTAAGGAATATTACCCATATTTTTACAAATTTCAACATGATTTTACTAACCCTATACTAGAAATTACTGTGATTATTATAACAAATAAAAATATTTTTGAGCAATAAAATAATTTATAATTCTGAAGAATCTTTTTAGATACCACTGAGGAAATTGGTAAAAAAAGGTATGAGGAAAAATCATTATAGAATATGTATCAAAAAACCTGTTCCTTAGATAGAGACTGCCTTGCTTCTTTTAATTTTTCCTTTAAAATATCTGCCTAAAAATGCCCCTCTATAAAGTATATTTTGCTAATTACCTTATACCCTAAGAGTTTATTAAGGCTTTGTATTACAGAGAAAGTATCATACATTAGTAAATTAGCAGTACTACTATTTTTAATTTTTACATATAAGATAGCGGTGTTCTTTTGCCACATTAGTTTAGAAGGCATTGAAATAGACATCCAATTCAATGGTATAATTAACTCCCAATTTTCAATAATTTTTAACAAAAATTGATCCTGATTTTTAAAAGATAATTTAAAAATACTCTCCACCACTTTAGCAATATGCTCCGGCTCTTTATGCTTCATATTTTCTTTCCTTTTTTTTCATAACTTTTTTAACCTATATAGAACCCTCTTATCACTAATTATATACCAATACACTAATTGTTCTGTTAATAGTAACTCTTATGTTAAGCTAAACAATAAGATTAGAGAATGCAATTTAATTGCTTCTCCTAACTTACCTATTGTATAATGAGCTTAGCATCATTATACAATAATTCCTAAGCTACTGATATGTCAATTCTTACTTCCTTAGAAATTAATAACTTTAAAAACTTCCAGACATTGAAGTTACATAATCTAAGTAATTTAAATATTTTAATCGGAGCAAACGGCTCAGGGAAATCAAACTTTCTAAGTATCTTGGATTTTTTATCTACAACCACTAAAGAATCTTTACATGCTTATTTACAAAATAAAAGCAATGATTCTTTAAATCTGATTTATAAATGGAATCAGGAAAATAAAATCTTTTTTAAGATAATTTTACAAGATTCCGATAAAACTCTACTTAGTTATGAATACACCCTAAGTTATAGTAATAAAGAAATCTTTCATGTTAGCGGTGAAACTTTTAAAAACATTAGTGTAAATACTAAAAAAACTTATTTTATTAATGATTAGCAAGAATTACTATTAAAAAAACAGGCAATCACTAAAAAAGAATTAGCTACGGTTCGTTATTTAGAACATATCTTAATTTATAATTTTTATAATAACAAATTTTTTAATGATAGAACCTCTGGCATTGAAGAAGGAGATCAATTAATTCTAGATAAAAACGGTACTAATCTAGCAACAGTACATTTATAATTTAAAAAATAATTATGCTTATCATTACCGCAATATCATGTATACCCTAAGGATGATTATTCCGATTTTTCGGGATTTTTGTTTTGATGTGCATAAAGATACTGATAAGCTATATTTAAAATGGTTTTCAAGTTTTTCAGAAAAAGCTATTTTAGCTCGCAGTGCCTCCGATGGGAGTATTCGTTTCTTCACATTAGTTACTATTTTAAGCATGCCCTTAGAATTAAGACCATCCTTAGTATTATTAGAAGAACCAGAAATCGGCTTACATCCCTTTGATTTAGAAATTTTATCTGATTTAATTACTACCTATGCAGAAGATAACCAAATTATTCTTACTACCCAATCACCACTCTTACTTAACAAGGCTAAAGTGCAAACTTTTCACGTATTTAATATGAATAAAGAAACAGGCGAAACCCATATTAGTACCCTTGATAAAACTTTATATGAAGAATGGTTACAACACTACAGTATAGCTGAACTTTGGAAAATGAATATTATCGGAGGAACTCCTTTGTAAAAATTTTCCTAATAAAGTTATGCTATGTCAGTATAGTATTTCAGATACTTTTTTACAAAGTTTCTTATAAAAGGCTAGAAGTATAATGGCGTATAATTATATATCTGTTTTTAAAATTTTAAGGTATGAAATAACTAACATTAGTGAAAGAGTAGTATAAAAAATTTGCTTAAGCGTAGCATTAGTGTCTTTACAAAAATTTATGAGGAAAAATAGAAGAAAATATAAGATTTCTGTGTATATAGGATAAAGAATATATGAAAAAAAGTACAGTGATAAAACAACTAAGTTTAGATTTCTCTGTAGATGGACAAACCGAGGGTTATTTTGTAAAATATGTATTAGCGGAGTATTTACAAAAGTATAATATTTTTGTGGGAGAACCCTTAGTTTTAGGGGGAAATGTTACTATTCACAGAGTTGCACAAACCTTAAATTTATTATCTTATCAATATAATTATGTTACTTCTTTATATGACTTTTACGGTTTCCAAGGTATGTTACAGAATGAAACTCCTACCCAACTTTTACATCAAATTAAAACTAATCCTATTATAGCTAATAAAAAACTATTTTCCCATATGTACAAGTATATGAGTTTGAAACCTTATTATTTTCCGATGTTAGCGTAATATGTAATAATTTGTACCAAGAAGAGTTGCATCGCTCGGCATGTAAGATAGCCTTTACACGTGAGATGAACGGTAAACAACCTGAGAAAATTAATAATTCCTTTGCCACTGCCCCTTCTAAACGGATTAGTAAGCTTTTTAAAGGTTATAGAAAAACCCTGTTAGGTCATATTATTACCAAGTCTATTGGGATTGAAAGAATTAGAGAACAATGCCCTCTTTTTAACACTTGGCTTACTAAAATTATTTCTTTAAATAATACTTCTACCTTTTAACTAGATACTGTGTGTTTAAGTAGTGTTGTTACTTAAAATACAGAGTTCTATTATTCTAAACAACTTAACCTTTATATTATTATAATTCTAACTTTTTATATGGTTTGGCAACGGTACTCCGTACTATGTCCTTTAGATAACCACCGGATTAAAGATACATGTCCTGTTTAAATGACAGTTATTTAATAATACTATCCGTAATATTTCGTAATTCTTGTAAATATTGCTCTAAGCTTTGTTCTTCGGCTAAATCTTTACCATACAAATTTTGTTGATACCTTAAATGTAGCAGAGATGTCTCATAAGCTAAACTAACCGCTAATTCTTTCTTAAATACAAAATAAGCTAAAATAAAAGAATTTAAGTTTTTAGTTATTAGTAGTAGTAAAGAGCTTTGTTGAAGATTCAACTTATCTAAAATACTTGCTACGACGTTAAAAGACTCCTTAGGATAGTTCAATTCAAAACTATAAGTTGCCTGTAGTTTTAGCTTAAATTCTGCATTAAATTTATCTATCAAGGGTTGCCACTCTTTTTGTTGCAAAGTTATGAGATCTGTTTTCTCATCAAAATATAATAACACATCATAGTATAGATAATTTAATAATTGGCTTTGAATAGTGCTAGCTTGATTACTCATATTTACAGGCTTAATTTAAAGCTTAAATTCTATTGCTAAATAATTCAGTGCCTGTTGAAACTCCGGATCAAGCGGGGCGACAACTCTAATTTTATTACCATTAATCCCTAAAAACTCAATTGCTCTAGCATGTAAATATAACTTATTCTGATTAAAATTAAGTTTAGAATTTTTTCTAAAACCATATTGATAATCTCCCACAATCGGACATTGTAATTTAGCACTTAAATGAACTCTAATCTGATGTGTTCTCCCGGTTAATGGCTCTACTCCCAACAAAGTAGCTGAATCACCTCCTGCTAGGCTGTTATATTTAGTAATTGCCTCCTTTCCGTGTTCTTTATCTACTACAACCTTAAGCCCTTGTTTATTTAGGGGAAGATTAATAATTCCTTCCTTCAAAATAGGTTTGTTAAAACTTAAGCATATATATTCTTTCCTAATAACTTTATTCTGAAATTGTTTAAGTAAGTTATCTGCAGCAAAACGATTTCTTGCTAAAATTATCACTCCTGTAGTTTCTTTATCTAATCTATGTACCAATTTAGGTTTTTCAGTATTATTAAAATTTAAGTATTCCAGTGCTACATCTAAGTTAAATCCTACATTGGTACCACCTTGCACTGCTAAATTTGCCGGTTTATTGAGAACAATTACCTCATCATCTTTATAAATAACACTTGCCAGAATAGTTTTAATTTGCTCTTTAGTAATTATTATTGTTACTTTGGGTTTAGTCTCAGCAAATTTCTGATATTTCTCTAAGGGTGGAATTCTAAGATTATCCCCTACTTCTAAATAATAATTGAGTTTAGCTCTTTTAGAATTAACCCTGATTTGACCGTCCCTAAGAAGTTTTGCAACAAGGGTATGCGAGAGAAACTTATACTTACCAAGCAAAAATCTATCTATTCTTTGCTTACTATCTTTTATCTCTATATTTAAATAAGTAACTTTTTCCATATCTGCTTCACCGGTTAAGCCTACCTATTGCTTCTTAATAGCTATGTTGTATAGTAATAGAAATACCAACCCTAATAACTAAATCTACTACTCTTTGGTCTTTATTATAGCAAATCTTTTTAAGAAGCTAAATTATATTCTTAAAAAAATAGAAGATAAGGCAAAGGATAACAATAAGTATTCCGTTATTAGGTTTCCTAATAATAAATATTTGGAAATTTTAGAAAAATGTAACATAAGTCTCTTTCAAAGAGCAATACCAGTACTGAATAATGGCATCAAATCTTAATCCTTTCTTTTATAAGTTTATGTGAGAGGTGAAGTTATAGGGATCAAAGAGGAATTTATAGAGATCTATTATAAGATCCTCGGTTGGCGTCTCAATAGTGGTTCTAATAAGAGCTCTAGTAACAGGGCATCCCTCTACAGGAGATATATTCCATTATAATTCTCATAAGTATTCAGGTAAGCTTTGATTCTACTACAGAAATATTCCTTCAGAATTAGGGTTTAAACATCTCAGGAAAAAGTTTAATAATATTCCCTATATCAAAAACATTCTGGTTTGTCTGTAGATCAAAATTCCATTTAATAGATGTTCCTGTAGTTACTTCCTGTTTTGGCAAACGAATCATAATATTTTCATTAGTAGAGGGATCTATACAATTTTTACCTAAAACTTCCTTACATAACTTGTGCGGTAAATCTGCGGTGATAAGAAACTCTTTAGTAATTTTAAGATTATTCTGAGCATCAAAACCTTTTACTAAAAATAATGAATCAATTGCATGTTTGTGCCCTTTTTGTAAATGAGGAGACTGGTAAGATAATCTAGCACCGTGGTCTGATAAAATCACAATATAAGTATTATGGTAAACTCCTTGTTGCTTTAGCCATTTCAGCCAATCTGCTACAACTAGTATGGACTTTTCTGCAGTATAATAATAAGTGGCGATCTTTAATTTGTGAAAATCAACTTTATCTCTTTCAGATAAAACTCTAATATGTCCAACCTCTCCCTTAGTATTAATCCCAGGATCGTGGGGTAATTCATTATGAATATAAGTAAAGGTAGCCTGCCTAGCAATAGTTGTGCTAATTTCAGGTAAAACCTTAAGTGTTTCTAACTCATAATATACACCATCCAATCTACTATCAAGTGTAAGTCTTTGAATAGCTTTATAGATAATTTTTCTAAATTCATTGGGTAGCGGTTTAATAAAACTCAAAAAAATTAACGATTTTAGAACATCTCCTTTATTTTGCATAAAGTCCTTAGATTTATAATGATTTCTCACAGGATGAAAAGCAGAATTTTCAAAGCATTTACTTACATATTTATAGTTAGCACACTTAATATAAGGAGGTCGTAATACATTAACTTCATAATTGGATTGTTTAAAGTTATATGGTAATACTTCCCAAGCCTCAGTTACTTTTATAATATTACTTTTAGCAGGATTTTTATTCATAGCAGTTATTAAATAATTATAACCCCCCATAATTGCTGGCATATTACTTAAGGTATGAATTCCGACTGCAGCCGCATTTCTATAATAAGTAAAGCCACTAAGTTCTTTTTTTAAAGCAGGATTCCTCTCTAACACAATTGGCATAAACCAACCGGAGAAATTATCTAATAAAATTATAATCACATTATTGTGGGTTTTTGATAAAGCTATACTAGGTAAACTCTGCTTATTAAAATTCTTTTGAGCAATATTAAAATTCTTTTGAGCAACATTAGTACCATCTAGACCATCTAGAAAAACATGATACATCTGATATACATTATAAAATATTCCTATAATTAAAGTTACGTTTACTAAAATTAATCCTA
>NZ_DBKDTU010000088.1:0-2645 GCF_055505085.1 Candidatus Hepatincolaceae symbiont of Strigamia maritima | reverse complement strand
TTCCCTACACGACGCTCTTCCGATCTATGAAAAATAATCAACTATACATCTTAGGATGCGGGGGTTCCAGCGGTGTTCCTAGTGTAGAATCAGGGTGGGGGAATTCTAATAAAAATAACTTGAAAAATAAACGGAGTAGATCCTCTGCTTTTTTTATAATCAATGGCATTCATATCTTAATAGATACCACTCCTGATTTAAGAGAGCAACTACTTAGCAATAATATAAAAAGAATAGACTACTTACTTTATACCCATGCCCATGCAGATCATGTTAACGGTATAGATGATTTAAGAGGAATTAGTAGACTAATGCAGCGACCAATAGAGTGCTACTTTAATTATTTTACTTTTAAACTAATTCAAAAGAATTTTTCTTACGTCTTTAACAATAACTCTATAAATAAAGGGATTACTGACTTTACTAGTCCTGCTCTCGTTCCTAATATATTAACAAAGTATGAAAATTTTACTCTTAAAGTAAAAAATAAGGAGTCTGTGATTGTTGTTCCAACTCTTCAAAATCATGGAACTTCTCTAAGTACCGGTTTTGTTTTCAACAATAAAATTGCTTATGCTACAGATTTTGTGTCCTTAGAGCAAAAAGCTCTAGATCATTATAAAAACTTAGATATATTAGTAGTCTCAGCCTTTACAATGAAACCTCATCATTGTCATTTACATTTAGCAAAACTAATAGAGTTAATTCACGAATTAGCACCAAAAAAAGCCATTCTTACACATATGGGTACTAACATGGATTATGACCGCTTACAGGCTATTTTGCCAAAAAATATTATTCCTGCTTATGATGGTTTAAAAGTTAATTTCTAAATCAATTTTAAGGCTTTATTATTTATATATCTTAGCACATTAGTATAATGGCTAATCTAAGCTTTATATTATGAATCTTACATAATATTAGATTATTAGCGATCACAGGCAAAATTACAGACAAAATCTCTCTGGAAATCTCTATTTAATAACACCGGAAAGAATGTTAAATATGTTAAATTTATAGCATATTTTAATATTTTTGTTTATTACAACTGTTCATAAACCATATATATTAAAGTATATAATAAATTTCTCATAATATAAATTATACGATTTTAGAATTGCTAATCCCCACAATAACTATGTGTTTAAACCTTATTTGTTTATTCATATAAAAAAGGATTTATTTTGGCAGCTGATTTTACAACTATTAAACTTAATTTAGCTTATAAAATTGAAGGTTCTAATTTTGTGGTTAGATGTCCTAAGCATTTAGATAAAAATCCTAGTTTGAAAATTAATAAATCTACCGTTCAGTTTATTTGTTTCGGTTGTAATTATAAAGGCAATGGCAATTTAGCTACTCTTTATGCAGATTTAACTAATATACCATTAAAAGACTGTTTAACTGAGGTTTATGCTGATAATTATGTTAATTCTTCTGTTTATATTAATGATCCTAAAAGAATCACTAATACTTTTGACTTTTCTAAAATTAAGGGTTCTTTAACACTTCTTAATAGCTCTGCTAACCCTACTGAGACTGCACTTGCTTAAATATTTGGACACTCGTAATATCTTTAAAAAAGACTTTACTAACCTCTACCTTACTAAAAAACCTATTAACTTAAATTATGAAATTATAGACAATACTAATATTGAGAAAATTACTACTGCTATTTATCCTAAAACTTTAATTATTCCTTTATTTAATGAATTTAATAAAAGAGCAAGTTAAGGTAATTTATCAAGAGCGTGTGGTTTCTTTTAGAAAAACAGAGAGAAGAACATTAGGTTACTAAATTGTAATTATCTACTTTTACTAACTCTATACTTTTAAGTTCTTACTTTAAGAAATAAACTTATTAGTTAGTAGTTTCTTTGGTTTTTAGGTTTCGTCATATTTTTTCAAAATATAATCTTCATAACGTATATTATATTTATCTTCAAATTTGCGTTCTAACCTAGTTAGTTCTAGCATATCTACTACAAATTCTGTATGCTTAAGTGCTATATTTTTAAAAAAATATATGGTTTTACTAAATCCTCCATTTGTATTATAAGTAAATGTTCCTTCAAGTCGTAGAATAGTAGGGTCTATGAAAGTTCCATCTACTCTGGTAATATCTTTAACAAAAATTATATTCCGTATTGTGGATAACAATAATCATTACTTATACACTCTGTATAGCTATCTAATACTAAAGAACCTTGCTTATCAGGTATATTTTGAAAGATTTTAAGTGCCTTATATACCAATAAAAAATCTCCTTTTTTAATGCCTGATATCCTTGCATTATTAAGAAGATCGTTATTTTCTATAACATATGTCTTAGGGCTATTATTAATAGTTATTTTTTTAAAGGTATCCACAAGAGATAACTCGGTACCATATTTTTTACTCAGGATAACTTTATACAAATCAGTTATTACCTGAGCATCTCTTTTTTGGGTTTGTTCTGTTTGGTCTTGTTCTGGAGAGTCGCCAACACATCCTACTATTATTAACCCTATTATTAGTATAATAATTTTTCTCAACATTTTAAATTATTCCCCTTGTAATTTAAAAAAAAGTTTATTTGGTTAAGTTTTTATTAAGATATTACTATACTTCAACTATAAAATAAAACATAAAAAATGCTTTATTTA
>NZ_DBKDTU010000087.1:0-329 GCF_055505085.1 Candidatus Hepatincolaceae symbiont of Strigamia maritima | reverse complement strand
ATAAAAATAAGGTAAGAAAAGAGTATTAAGAATTACTTCTTCTTAGAGTTAACAACTGCATTAACAGCTTCTTTAAGAACTTTACCAGCTTTAAACTTAGGTTGAGTTCTGGCAGGAATATTAAGAGGCTCACCTGTTTTAGGATTACGCCCTGTTGTAGTTGCTCTATGAGCTACAGAAAAAGTACCAAACCCTAATAACTTAACCTCATCTCCCTTAGCTAAAGTACTACTCACTACACTAACAAATGCATCTAAATATTCTCCAACATCTTTTTTCTTTAAAGCAGACTTCTTAGCAATAGCACTAACTAACTCTTCCTTATTCAT
>NZ_DBKDTU010000086.1:0-2661 GCF_055505085.1 Candidatus Hepatincolaceae symbiont of Strigamia maritima | reverse complement strand
TTTTTCTGGGAATAATTTTTAATTTAAGAATAATTTCTGTAAATAGTTTATTCTTAGCCGGTTTTATAATTTTGTTATTTAAACCGTTTGGTTTATTAAATATTGGTTTTATGTTATCTTTTTTAGCAACGGCTGCTTTAATTTTAATGTTTTGCTCTAAGTTTATCAAACAAATGTATGCTTATTCTTCAAAGAGTTTTCTTAGAAAAATAATCTTCTTTTTCTTTTTGAGTATAATCTCTACAATAGTTGCAGAGTTAGCTATTTTTATGATTTTAGCTTATTATTTCGGATATGTTCCTCTCTTAGGGGTTACAGCTAATATGTTGGTTAGTCCTATTTTCGGATTTCTAATTATGCCCTTTTTGCTATTATTTAGTATATTACCATTCTTTGTAGGAAAAATTTTCTTAATAATAGCTGGTTTTGGCATTAAACTTATGTTAGAAATAGCTTATTTTGTATCTAGTTTTAAATATTCCACCCTAAATTTTGAATTCTTCTCCATAGGCTATGTATATCTCTTTTTAGGAGCTTTTATTTTTCTTATTATTTTACAAAAAAAATACAAATTAATTATAGTTCCTTTATTTATCTTGAGTTTTAGTATGGCTTTTTTAGCAAGAAGTCCAGATATAATGATAGATAGTAATGCCTTGTTTATTGCTTTAAAACAACCTAATAATCATTATGTGCTGAATAATAATTCTAAAAGTGCTGATTTTATAAAAAAGGTTTGGTTTAGAGAAAAAGATATAGTAGAAAAAGAAGCAATGCTAAAACATAAAAACTTTACTTGTGATTACAATGGTTGTTCATATCTGCTAAAAAATAAAAGAATAACTATCTTAAATAATGCTACTGACTTCTATGATGATTGTTCTTTCTCAGATATTATTATTTTATTAACGGAAAATCCTGCGATTAGGTGTACACAAAAGCTATTAATAGATAAAAATTATTTAAAAAAGCACGGTTCTATTTTTATATATATAAATGAAAATAATATAACTCTTAGCAAATCTTTGGCTGGAATCCGAAAAAGAAACTGGTTTTAAGAAATAACACTACTATATATCTATAATCTGACTTTCTTAATTGCGTGTGTATAGAAAACATGATACCATTTTGTTAAATTAGCCTGATAAAGAACTTTTAAGTTATCAGAGATATAATAGTGAATTATAAGATAAAACTATATATCCTAAGTAGTCTTAATTAATAAAATAATAGGAGTTTAAATAAGTATGAGTGAAATAATAGATATTAAAGCTAGGGAAATTTTAGATAGTAGGGGTAATCCTACAGTTGAAGTAGAAGTACTACTAGATAGTGGGGCTTTTGGAAGTGCTGCAGTGCCTTCAGGTGCCTCAACTGGGGCTCATGAAGCACATGAATTAAGAGACGGAGATAAAAGTCGCTATGGAGGTAAAGGTGTACAAAAAGCCTGCCAAGCTGTGAATACGGAAATATATGAAAACTTAGTAGGAGAAGATGCTACGGATCAAATTCTGATAGATAAATTATTAATAGAATTAGACGGTACAAAAAATAAATCTCGTTTAGGTGCAAATGCTATTTTAGGAGTCTCTATGGCAGTAGCAAAGGCTGCAGCACATTCTGTAGAGTTACCGCTTTACAGTTATTTAGGAGGCTTTAATGCTCATATATTACCGCTTCCCATGATGAATATTATCAACGGCGGACAACATGCGGATAATCCTATAGATGTACAAGAATTTATGATTGCTCCGATTTCTGCACAATCTATGGCTGATGCAATACGTATGGGTGCGGAAATCTTTCATAATCTGAAAAAAATCTTACAGAAGGGAAGATATAGTACTTCTGTGGGTGATGAAGGTGGGTTTGCTCCGGCTTTAAAAAGTTCAACGGAAGCACTGGATAGTATTATGAAGGCAATTGAGCAATCAGGATATAAACCTGGGAATGATGTAAGAATTGCCCTTGACGCAGCCTCAACCGAATTCTATGAAAATGGTAAATATAATATGAAGGGTGAGGGTGTAATTAGAAGTTCTCAAGAGATGATCAAATACTATGAAGGACTTATTAATGCCTATCCTATATATTCTATTGAAGACGGACTAGCAGAAGATGATTGGGAAGGGTGGAGAGAATTAACTAAATCCTTAGGGAGTAGAGTACAACTAGTTGGAGATGACTTGTTTGTTACTAATTCAGAGAGATTACAAAAAGGGATTAAGTCTAAAGTAGGAAATTCTATATTAGTAAAAGTAAATCAAATCGGTACTCTTTCTGAAACTTTCCAAGCAATAGACATAGCTCATAAAGCAGGGTACTCTACAATAATTTCTCATAGATCCGGAGAGACAGAGGATAATATTATTGCAGATATAGCAGTTGCTGTAAATTCAGGTCAGATTAAAACTGGTTCTTTATCTCGCTCTGATAGGTTGTCTAAATATAATCAACTAATTAGAATAGAAGAAGAATTAGGAAAGGCAGCTCTTTTTGCCGGAAAAATTATCTTAGAGCAAAAAACTAATTAAAAGTTTTAAAATCTTATTAGAATTTGAAAAAAACTTTTTTGTTTCCTTTTTTGTTATTTGCACATATAATATTATGGTTGCTAAAACATTATTTAGTGTTACTTAGAATATTTAATTTATTATTATA
>NZ_DBKDTU010000085.1:0-2708 GCF_055505085.1 Candidatus Hepatincolaceae symbiont of Strigamia maritima | reverse complement strand
AGTACCTTTTATCCGTTGAGCGATGGCCCTTCCATACAGAACCACCGGATCACTATGTCCTGCTTTCGCATCTGCTCGACTTGTCAGTCTCGCAGTTAAGCACGCTTATGCCATTGCACTATCGTCACGATGTCCGACCGTAACTAGCGTACCTTCGAACTCCTCCGTTACGCTTTGGGAGGAGACCGCCCCAGTCAAACTACCCACCAAGCAATGTCCCCCACAAAGCGGGGTTAGGCCTCAGATAAGCAAAGGGTGGTATTTCAACAATGACTCCACAACTCCTAGCGAAGCCGCTTCATAGTCTCCCACCTATCCTACACATCACTTATCCAAGGTCAATACTAAGCTATAGTAAAGGTGCACAGGGTCTTTTCGTCCCACTGCGGGTAATCGGCATCTTCACCGATACTACAATTTCACCGAGCTCATGGCTGAGACAGCGTCCAGATCGTTACACCATTCGTGCAGGTCGGAACTTACCCGACAAGGAATTTCGCTACCTTAGGACCGTTATAGTTACGGCCGCCGTTTACTGGGGCTTCGATCAAGAGCTTCGCCTTGCGGCTGACCCCATCAATTAACCTTCCAGCACCGGGCAGGCGTCACACCCTATACGTCCACTTTCGTGTTTGCAGAGTGCTGTGTTTTTAATAAACAGTCGCAGCGGCCTGGTATCTTCGACCGGCATGAGCTTACGGAGCAAGTCCTTCACCCTCACCGGCGCACCTTCTCCCGAAGTTACGGTGCCATTTTGCCTAGTTCCTTCACCCGAGTTCTCTCAAGCGCCTTGGTATTCTCTACCCAACCACCTGTGTCGGTTTGGGGTACGGTTCCTAGTTATCTGAAGCTTAGAAGCTTTTCTTGGAAGCATGGCATCAACCACTTCGTCACCTAAAAGGTAACTCGTCATCAGCTCTCGGCCTTAGAATCCCGGATTTACCTAAGATTCCAGCCTACCACCTTAAACTTGGACAACCAACGCCAAGCTGGCCTAGCCTTCTCCGTCCCTCCATCGCAATAACTAGAAGTACAGGAATATTAACCTGTTTTCCATCGACTACGCTTTTCAGCCTCGCCTTAGGGACCGACTAACCCTGCGTCGATTAACGTTGCGCAGGAAACCTTGGTCTTTCGGCGTGGGTGTTTTTCACACCCATTGTCGTTACTCATGTCAGCATTCGCACTTCTGATACCTCCAGCAAGCTTCTCAACTCACCTTCACAGGCTTACAGAACGCTCCTCTACCGCATCACTTACGTGATACCCGTAGCTTCGGTGTATGGTTTGAGCCCCGTTACATCTTCCGCGCAGGCCGACTCGACTAGTGAGCTATTACGCTTTCTTTAAAGGGTGGCTGCTTCTAAGCCAACCTCCTAGCTGTCTAAGCCTTCCCACATCGTTTCCCACTTAACCATAACTTTGGGACCTTAGCTGACGGTCTGGGTTGTTTCCCTTTTCACGACGGACGTTAGCACCCGCCGTGTGTCTCCCATGCTCGGCACTTGTAGGTATTCGGAGTTTGCATCGGTTTGGTAAGTCGGGATGACCCCCTAGCCGAAACAGTGCTCTACCCCCTACAGTGATACATGAGGCGCTACCTAAATAGCTTTCGAGGAGAACCAGCTATCTCCGAGCTTGATTAGCCTTTCACTCCGATCCACAGGTCATCCGCTAACTTTTCAACGGTAGTCGGTTCGGTCCTCCAGTCAGTGTTACCTAACCTTCAACCTGCCCATGGATAGATCGCCCGGTTTCGGGTCTATTCCCAGCGACTAGACGCCCTATTAAGACTCGCTTTCGCTACGCCTCCCCTATTCGGTTAAGCTCGCCACTGAAAATAAGTCGCTGACCCATTATACAAAAGGTACGCAGTCACAGAACAAAGTCTGCTCCCACTGCTTGTACGCATACGGTTTCAGGATCTATTTCACTCCCCTCTCCGGGGTTCTTTTCGCCTTTCCCTCACGGTACTAGTTCACTATCGGTCAGTCAGTAGTATTTAGCCTTGGAGGATGGTCCCCCCATATTCAGACAAGGTTTCTCGTGCCCCGTCCTACTCGATTTCATGACTAAGAGATTTTCGCGTACAGGGCTATCACCCACTATGGCCGCACTTTCCAGAGCGTTCCGCTAATCTCAAAGCCACTTAAGGGCTAGTCCCCGTTCGCTCGCCACTACTAAGGGAATCTCGGTTGATTTCTTTTCCTCAGGGTACTTAGATGTTTCAGTTCCCCTGGTTCGCCTCTTGCACCTATGTATTCAGTACAAGATAACCATCTTATGATGGCTGGGTTCCCCCATTCAGACATCTCCGGATCAAAGTCTGTTTGCCGACTCCCCGAAGCTTTTCGCAGGCTACCACGTCTTTCATCGCCTCTGACTGCCAAGGCATCCACCGTATGCGCTTCTTCACTTGACCATATAACCCCAAGCAATCTGGTTATACTATGAAGACGACATTCGCCGAAAATTTGCAATTCAACTCACAAATTTTACCTTAGCCTGATCCGTTACCAGTGAAAGTAACGTTCAGTCTATCTTTCTATCACATACCCAAATTTTTAAAGAACGATCTAATCAAAAGACTAGAAATCAACATTCAAAGTGAATGCTCATTTCTAAGCTTTCAGAAGCAGTTTATGGTGGAGCCAAGCGGGATCGAACCGCTGACCTCCTGCGTGCAAGGCAGGCGCTCTCCCAGCTGA
>NZ_DBKDTU010000084.1:0-12194 GCF_055505085.1 Candidatus Hepatincolaceae symbiont of Strigamia maritima | reverse complement strand
ATAATACTATAAATAATATTTCTCTTATAGTATTTTTAATGCAACAAGCTAAAACTCCTGCTGAGAAACAAACTATTTTATATGCTTCTAACAATAACCTCCTACTTCCTGCTATTATTAAAAAAAGCTTGGTACTTAATCATAAAAAAATTACAAACCCTAATACCGAAGAATTATATAAAACCCTTCAAAGAATTATGCCTTATAAAATCTATCTCTCAAAAGATAACTCTCCTACTTTAGTGCATATTTTTATAGAGCTAGACAAAAATAAGTATTTAGAATTTATCATAGATCAAGACTTATTATTCATCTCCTCACTACAATTAGTCGTTAGTTGGATTTCTGGTTTCTATTTAGTATTATTATTACTAATCTTCATCTTATTTAGACATCAAATTAAACCCTTAAAATTATTAGCCAAACATGCAAAATTCTTTGGAAAAGGACAAGATTTAGGTTATTTACATCCTCGGGGTTCTACGGAACTTCGTGAGGCAACCAGGTCTTTTAATGAAATGAAGTATCAAATTACTAATTATTTAGAACAAAGAACTTTAATGTTATCTAGTATTTCACATGATTTAAAAACCTCATTAACTAGAATGAAGTTAATTTTAGAAATCAACTACCCTAATCCTAACAACCAAGAACTATTAGAAGAGATAACTAATATGACGGTAATGATTAATAGTTATCTTACTTTTAGCAAAGATTCTTCTAGTAAAGTACTCACACAACATCCCATCAATCTTAATTATATATTAAAAGAACTTAGCAAAAACTATAGCACTGCTAGATTTAGTATTTCGCTAAAATTACAGAATCAAAATAGCTCTATTATTGCTAATGAGCAAGATTTAAAAAGAATATTTATTAATCTTATTAATAATAGTACACATTATGCTAAAAAACTAATCATTAGAGTAGAACATCTTAATAAGACTGCTAATACGGGGGTTCTCTTGTATTTTGATGATAATGGTATTGGAATTCCTAAAGAAAAATACTCAGAAGTTTTTAAACCTTTTGTAAAATTAAATAAAGCCAGAACCCTAGATCATGGTAGTGTGGGATTAGGACTTGCTATAGTAAAAGATTTGATTGCTAAATTAGGAGGAACTATTATTTTAGACAAATCTCCTTTGGGTGGGTTACGAGTAAAAATAGAACTTCCTCAATAAATCTAGATATCTTCCTGCTAAATCAAACTCCTTAAATTAACTTTTTTATTATAAATACTACTTTAATCCTAAAGGAGATAAATCCGTAGCTATTAACTGAGAATCAACCGGTATTAAACTCCAAGCTAATATACAAAGAGTTGCAAACATAAAATCTCTAGATCTCTTTATTTTACTGAAAAATCTAAACACTGTAACACATTATTACTATACATATTATTTATAACGAACTTCTGCTGATTAATCATATCTGTTAAAGCAGAAGAATTATAAGCATTAGATATAATTATTAATAATCTATAATTATATCAATCATAATACAGCATAAGTTTAACCATTAAACAAAATATAAAGCATACTAATTTATATTTAACCATCCTTTGGTTAATCTCTTATCTTCTAATGATAATATTAAGATTAACATTATTTTTATAAAACTTTTCATGTATAATACATATATATGAACATTCTCAACAACCAGTATTTGGCTATACTAACTTTATAAGGAGAATAAAATGCTAATAATTACCATTACTACCTTAGATAATGTTCTAGTAAAAATAGGACCTCTCTCAATTTATTGGTATTCTTTAGCTTATATCTTCGGTAGTATTTTAGCGTATTTATATGTTTATTATTACATTAGTAGTTATAATATTTTTTTTGACAAATTAAAAAAAACTAAATTTCCCGATGACGCTTTCTTTTATATTCTCTTAGGATTAATCATAGGGGCACGTTTAGGTGAAGTTTTCTTTTATCACTTTTCTTATTATTTAGCAAATCCCCTCAAGATATTTTATTTATGGGAGGGAGGCATGTCTTTTCACGGTGGAGCTATCGGAACCTTATTAGGGTTATATTATGTTACAAAGAAATATAACACTGCTTTTTTAAATATTCTAGATGCTCTAATTACTTCTATTCCCATTGGTTTATTTTTAGGAAGGATTGCCAATTTTATTAATATAGAATTATTGGGAAAACCTAGCACTCTCCCATTTGCAGTAATCTTTCCGGGGCAATTTATAGCCAGACATCCGGTACAAATTTATCAGGCATTACTTGATGGATTATTATTATTTTACCTTCTCCTTTATTGCTATAAAAAGTTAAAAACTTATTTAAAACCCGGCTTAACTACAGGGATTGCTTTAATATACTTAGGAATATCTAGGGTTTTTATAGAATTCTTCAAAGCAGACCAATATTTCTTTTTAAATACCTCTATCTTAACTGCTCAAGTTTTATCATTTCCTGTTATTATTCTCGGGATAACTCTAGTAGTAAGGGCATATTATTTTAAAAAATCTTAATATGTTAGAACAATATTTAATTAATAAAATCCTGACCTACGGTCCTATTTCTTTAGAAGAATTTATGAGAATTGCTTTAACTCATGACCCTTATGGTTATTATATGAAGCAATCTCCCATCGGAAAAAACGGTGACTTTATCACAGCTCCTGAATTAAGCCAGATTTTCGGAGAATTAATTGCTCTTTTTACTATTAATTATTTTACATCCCTACCTAACCAAACTCCTATTAATATAGTAGAGCTAGGAGCAGGTAAAGCTACCCTATTACAAGATTTTATTTTAACTGTAGAGAAATTTCCTACTTTTTTTCAGAATACATCCTTTCATATTGTTGAAATAAGCCCTTATTTAACTAAATTGCAACAAGAGATTCTATTCCGATTACCCATAAAAAATTTACAAAAAAAGCTTTTTTGGTATAAAAATCTTGATAGTTTAAAGTTAAGTACTCCTACTATGTTTATTGCTAATGAATTTTTTGATGCCCTACCCATAAAACAATACCAAAAAAAACAATTTCCTAATACTAATTCTAGCCTTTGGTATGAAATTATGTTAGGAGTTAAAAATATGAAATTATCTTTTATGTTAAACTCAAAACCCTGTTTAAATCTTAATATTCCAATACAGTTAGATTCAACTCAAAATAATACTATCTTTGAAACCTGCAATATTGCCAAGGATTATCTCTTAAAAATTATTAAAATTTTAAAAAAATCTACAGGGAAAGCCCTAATAATAGATTACGGTTATGAGGAACCCCAACTGGGTAGTTCCCTACAAGCTATGAAACAACATGCCCTTAGTTTTATTTTAAACAATATAGGCAATCAAGATTTAAGCTATTTAGTAAATTTTGCAGATTTAAAACAAATCCTTACTGAAGAAAATATCATAATAGATTTTTTAACAACCCAAAGGGATTTTTTACTAAATCTAGGTTTTACAAATAGGCTAAATACCCTTAGTGCTAAGATTAATAACAATATTGAAAAAACTAATTTTATTAAAGCTACTGATAAATTAATCAATCCTAAAGATATGGGATCTCTTTTTAAAGTTTTATCTTTCTCCGTATAACTCATACTTTAAGAAAAGATAAATCTTGTGAATAAAAATACTAAAACTGTTATACGCACAACATTGTTATTACTGTAGCATTTGACTTTTAATATTATAGCTTGCTCATTCTATACTGATACAGTATGATATAAATAATGATATATAATTAAGTAAAAATTACTTTCTTGAGGTATTATTTTGCATAAATCTACTTTATTAACTAACTTACCTAATCTTCAACATGGTTTCTTTAACAATCAAGGCGGTCTTAGTAAAGGGGAGTATAGCTCTTTAAATGTTTCCTTCTTTGATAACTCGCCCTCTGAGCAAGTTTTACTAAATAGACAAATTGTTGCTAATACCTTTGGTATGCAAAACTTTATTACTCTTAAACAAACTCATTCTAATATAGTTATACCTATACTTTCTACTACTAATTTAGATAATCTTCATATCTCTCAAGGAGCTATTCAAGGAGATAGTATAGTAACTAATCTTTCAAATACACTAATTGCTGTGTATACTGCAGATTGTGTCCCACTTTTATTAGCAGATTCTAAAAATAAAGTAATTGCTACAATACATTGTAGTTCTAAAAATATCTTATTAGGTATCATAAAAAAAACTATTACTACTATGTTGCTACTAGGAGCTAACTCTCAGAATATTATCGCAGCAATCGGTCCGGCAATTGAGCAAAGATCTTATGAGGTAAAAAAAGATTTTTTTACTAAGTTCATTGAGCATAACCGGCTTTATTCGCAATTTTTCTTAACTCTAAAAGACGGACAATACTTATTTGATTTAAAAAGCTGTGTCTCTTATTTATTATCTCTTGAAAATATTTGTAATATAGATATATTAAATATAGACACTGTAGAGAACAATAACTTTTTTAGCTATAGACGCTCAGTAAAATTAGGGTTAGCTCAAACTGGTAGACAAGCTTCCGTTATTATGCTTACATAACTTATTAAAGGAACTATATATTTAATGAAAATAATTTCCGGAAATGCAAATCCTTTACTTGCAGAAAAAATAGCAAAGCATTTAAAAAAAGACTTAACTAATATTATAATTTCACAATTTCCGGATCAGGAAATTTACGTTGAAATTCAAGATAATGTACGAGGTAGAGATGTTTTTGTAATTCAATCTACTTCTTATCCAGCTAATAATAATTTAATGGAGCTCTTAATTACTATTGATGCCTTAAGACGTAGTTCAGCCAAACGTATTACCGCTGTAATTCCTTACTTCGGCTATGCTAGACAAGACCGCAAAACTGCCCCTAGAACCCCTATTTCTGCAAAATTAGTAGCAAATTTAATTAGCAGTAGCGGAGCAAATAGAGTGTTAACTCTAGACTTACATAGCGGACAAATTCAGGGTTTTTTCGATATTCCGGTGGATAATATTTTTGCCAATATTATTTTTGTAGAGGATATAAAACAAAGAATTCTCTCTAAAGGTATAGAAACTATTATAGTTTCTCCAGATATAGGTGGGGTTGTACGGGCACGTTCCGTGGCAAAATGGTTAGGGTGTGATTTAGCTATTATTGATAAAAGAAGACCAATGGCAGGAGTTTCTGAAGTTATAAATGTAATTGGTGAAGTAAAAAATAAAAATTGTATTTTAGTTGATGATATTGCAGATACTGCAGGTACCCTTTGCAATGCAGCCAAAGCTCTCAAAGAACACGGGGCTTTAGATATTTATGCTTATACTACCCACGGGGTATTTTCTAATAAAGCAGTTGAAAATATTCAAACTAGTACTATTAAGACTTTTGTTTGTACGGATTCAATTAAACCAAACCAACAATTAGATAGTAGTAGTAAAATTATTTATCTATCTATCTCAGAATTATTAGCTACTAGTATTTCTAGAATCCATAACGAAGAATCTATTTCTACATTATTTTTAAAATAATAGTAGCTTTTTTACTTAGTTAAATGTATTTTATTAAGGTTAGTGATTTATTTTGCACACTTGGAGGCAAAATAATTATAAAAATAAAGGAGTTTATAACAATGTCAGAACATTTTGTTTTTACAGCACAAAAAAGAACTCGTGTCGGCAAGGGGGCCTCTCGGTTAGCTAGAAGAGAACAATTCATCCCAGCTAGTGTTTATGGTAACAATCAAGCACCACAATCCGTATTATTAAACCCTAAAGAAATACTTTCTCAGCTTAAAAAAAGTACTCTTTTTAGTAATATTTATATAATCAATATAGAAACTAAATCTGAGGAAGTGTTAGTTAGACACGTCCAATTAAATCCTGTTACTGATACCCCAATTCATATTGATTTATTAAGGATAGGAGAGAATACTACTACTAGAATAGAAATCCCCATTGTTTTTCATAATCAAGAAATTGCACCAGGTATTAAACAAAGTGGAGGAAATTTAAATATAGCAACCCATTTTCTAGAAGTACGCTGTAATCCTAAAAAAGCTCCTAAACATATAGAAATAGACCTTAAGGATGCAAAGTTAGGACACGTAACTAAAATAGAAGATATAAGCTTGCCACAGGGGGCTAAAGCTTTCTATCCTAAAGGTTTTGCTATTGCCTCTATTACAGTGGCTCATGAAGAAACAGAACCTACAGAGTCTGAGCCTACCTAAATTGGAAAGTAAATTACGGTAGCATGCTTTTAATAGTCGGATTAGGTAATTTTGGTAAAAAATATGAGAATAATCGCCATAATATAGGATTTATGATTATAGATGCACTAGCATCTGCTTATAATTTTCCTACTTATAAGCAAGGCTTTCAAGCATTATATACAGAAAAATTACTAAATTTCGGTAGTGATACTAAGGTTTTATTATTTAAGCCTACTACTTTTATGAATTTATCAGGCAATGCTGTTTTAACTTGTACTAGTTTTTATAAAATACCCCCTTCTCAGGTACTGGTTATTTATGATGATATTGATTTAGCATTTAGCGAGATTCGTTATAAAATTAAGAGTGGGCACGGCGGACATAATGGTATCAAAGATCTACAAAATAAAATAGGAAATGATTTTCCTCGTATCAAAATAGGTATAGGGAGAGGAATACACAATGTAGATAGTCATGTATTAAGTGATTTTACTCAAAATGAGTTAGCGGGCATTAATTTTATTATAGAGCTCTTTAGAAAAAATTTACATTTATTGCTCCAACAAAATTATACAAACTTTACAAAAAACCTTAATCAAGAGATAACTATATTTAATAATAACTAAAAGGATTACTGCTATGAGTTTAAATTGTGGGATTGTAGGATTACCTAATGTCGGTAAATCTACTTTATTTAATGCTCTAACTGCCACTCAGCTTGCTCAGGCTGCAAATTACCCTTTTTGTACAATTGAACCCAATAAGGGAATTGTAGAAGTATTGGATGAGAGATTATTTACTTTAGCAAAACTTAATAACTCTAAAAGTGTACTACCAACTAAATTAGAATTTGTAGATATAGCAGGTTTAGTAAGAAATGCTCATCAAGGAGAAGGTTTAGGCAATCAATTTTTAGCAAATATTAGAGAAGTGGATGCTATTATTCATGTACTACGTTGTTTTGAAGATAGTAACGTTATTCATGTAGAAAATGATGTGAACCCTATACGTGATGCAGAAATCGTTAATACAGAATTAATGATTGCAGACTTAGATAGTTTAGAAAAAAGACTCCCGGCTCTTGAGAAAAAAGCTAAAGGTAATGATAAAGAGGCAAAAGCCCTACTACAAATTATCCCTTCTTTAATAAAGTCTTTAAGTGCGGGTTTTCCTATAAGAAAACTAACCTTTACCCCTACTGAACAAAGATTAGTAAACCTATTACAACTAATTACCAGTAAACCGGTACTTTATGTGTGTAATACTGATGAAATCTCTCTTTTAATCGGTAATACTTTTACAGCAGAAGTAGCAAATTTAGTAGCCCTAGAGCAGGCTACTATGGTAATAATTTGTGTACAAATAGAGCAGGAAATTTCTACCTTAGAGAGCAAACAAGAACAACAAGAATACTTAAATTCTTTGGGCTTAAAAGAAACCGGACTTAATCAAATTGTTAAAGCAGCTTACAATTTATTAAAGTTACAAACTTTTTTTACTTCAGGTCCCACAGAAACCAGAGCCTGGACTATACATAAACATACTAAAGCTCCTCAGGCAGGAGGTATAATCCATTCAGATTTTGAAAGAGGCTTTATTTGTGCTGAGGTTATTTCCTATAATGATTTTGTTACTGCTGGAAGTGAACAAAAAGCTAAAGAATTAGCTAAATTACGCATTGAAGGCAAAAACTATGAGGTGCAAGACGGTGATATAATTTTATTTCGTTTTAATATTTAACTATTTTACCACAAACAATAAGTTATACATTGTATAAAATACTTTAATCTTCAACTCTCCCAATTAACATTTTTAATTATTTTATCCTTATATTTTACAATAGTACTGAATTTTTTTACTTATTCTCTACCTCCCCTATCTTTTGTTACTATCTTAGCTCACGGGTTAATTGTATTTAGTTTTTTATTACTATTTTTTTCTTTATTTGCCTTTAATAATTTACTCTTAAAAATCACAAGTATTTTATTGATAATTATATACATAAAAGACCAAAATTATTTAATCTATATCTTCTTCACCATAAATACAAGCAACACAACGACCACATACCTTTTTTCCTTTTGCAAATAAAACATATGCACGATTTGCTAATTCTACTTCATCTTGGTATATTGGTTCAATATTCAAAGAAGTTAATTTATGATCATCATGGTCAATACCACATATAGAAATTTTGGATCTTAATGATCCATTATTGTTGCATTCAAAAATATGATTCCTTTCTGTAATTTCATCTTTACAAAATTTATAAGCCATTTTTCTACCCCTTAATCGATTCCATATATAAATAATTTTACGAGATATAATATAACTAATCAATTTCAAATAATTTCTTATCATTTTAATGTTTCCTTATTTTTAAATTTAATTTTTCATCTACTCCATACAAATTCTCCTTTATTGTTACTAAATATTTAAACCACAAGAAAGAACCTGACATTTCAGTGGGGGGGGTATAACATACTTTATATAATCAATTTTAGGATATAATAATGAGTAATTTACAATCATTCTCTAGTTCAACTATTAAAGCATTAAAATATTATGTTTATGCTTTAGTTAATCCAGTTGATAATAAAATTTTCTACATAGGAAAAGGTCAAGGTAATAGAGTATTTGATCATCAAAATGATGTTCTTAAAGACCTTTCTAATGAAGATTTTATATCTTTCAAAATAGAAACAATTAAAAATATTATTGATCAAAATAAGCAAGTTATTTCATATGTTATACGTCATGGATTAGAAAAAAATAATGCTTATGAATTAGAGGCGACATTAATTGATGTGCTTTCCTTTAACCCATTTAGTTTAGCATCACTAACTAATGTTGTAAGTGGTCATAATACTTCAGAAACAGGAGTTTCTTTAACTTCTGAAATAGAAACTCAATATTCAGCTCCAATTATTACTGACAAAGATTTTCAACATAATGTTTTAATAATATCTGTTAATAAGGTTTATGATCCTACATTAAGCCCAATTGCTTTATACAATGTTGTTAGAAAGGCATGGAGTGTTAATATTTCAAGGGCAGAAGCTGTAGAATATGTCATTATAAAATATCAAGGCGTATTAAAAGAAATATATAAAGTTGATAGATGGGTAAAATATAGTATTAATGAAAAAACTAACAAACTAAAATATGCTTTTGAAGGTGATATTATAACAGATTCAAAGATTAGAGAACTTTATCTAAATAAAAAATTACAACTAAATAAAAAGTCTTACGGTATGCCATTCAATTATATTGAAAATCAAAAGATAACTACTGATAGTGAGTAAGGACAAGGTATTTCTAATCTTTTTTAGAAGTACCTTTTTCTTTATCTTTTGTGTAGCGGGACAATTATAATGGGAATTTGGGCAGTTTTAAACGGGATAGATTTTTACAACTAGAATCATTTTACTTGTCAAGAGTTTATTTGGTAATTATATATTTAAGTATCCAACGTTGTACTCAAAGATACCGAATCGCTAGATTACAATATAGTTTGCTATATTTTTGCTATAAGCCTATAAAAAGATGACATTCGTTGATGTTGGGTCTTCTAAGTATATAATTACCTTAATTTTTATTGAATGCCTTCGAGTGAAACTCCATAATTTGTCCATCTGGAAAAATCGCCATTACGCTATGACCTGAAAGAGTTTTTCCCTTTATATTAATTTTCTTTGCATTAAAATTAGCTATTATTAAGGTACCATCAGAAAACTCTGTTTCTTGAACCTTACCATCTTCTGTGAGCCAATGAAAATTAACCAAAGCTTTATCATATAGCCTAGCATGCAGAGGACGAAAAAACTCTGCAAGATGTTTTAAATAAGGTATACGCTTATGAGAAGTATCTAGGCTTAAATTAAGTAACGGAGGGACATTATAAAGTTGTTGCAAAAGTTCATTAGTTATACGAGTTTCTATGAATTTTAGATTATCAATAGTCCAATGGTGCGTGGTAATTAAACTATCATGAAATGCAGCTTGAAATAACGGTAATCTTTTTCTAGGATCAAAAAACAAAGCCTGATATTTAGGTTTTATAGAACTGCTTTTGAAGAAAAAAGCAGGCTGATAATCAGGATACCATATACCCAGAAAGTACTGAGACTTTCTATTCTTTCTCATATCATGATCTGTCCAGCCAAAACCTGAGGTTTGCATACCATGTGCAAAGGCTATACTTGAATTAACAATAGCCCCGCCATCCTCAGATCCTACAATAATTCCCTGACTTTTTGCAATCCAAGACATGGCTTTTATACGATTTTTTGCATCCTCAAATTGAGATGTGGGCTTCAACGGATCATAATCATCAAATACCATACCAGTACCATCAACATCAAGAAACCAACTATTATATTGGCTAATACGTTGTATTTTAGTGATTCTGTTTTCCATTAAATTACGAACACATTTTGGGTTTGTATAAACTCCTTGTCCTTGGAATCCTTTTTTACGTTTTCCGTCTTGTAACATAATTCCGCAATTTACAAAAGCATCCTGACCTAATTGTGCAGATAACCAACCATGATTACTATTTTTTTCTGGTAAGGCTGTATTATAAGAATCATAAGGAGCGATTAAGTATCCTGCCTCTTTTGCTAATTTTATTCCCTCTGGGCTGTAAAACCCTGCCGTCCAATGAGGAAATCCTAACCATAACTTTTGTACTCCTGAATGCTTCAATCTTGTAATCATTTTGGCAGAGTTGCTATCTCCCCAGGTATCAGGATGATTAAGGGAATTCATAAATATTTTTATTGCAATTTCCTTGCGTTTCTTAATTTGATCCCTCTCATATCCAGGTGCAAACTTAATAAGAGTTGTATCAATTGCATTAATTAAAACCTGCTGAAACCATTTATTAGCTGTTATATTAGGATCTGTTAAAGCATCTTTATTGTCTTTCTCAAGCCAATCTTTTGGAATTTCTTTTTGTAAAATTTTCCAATCTTTAACATCTTGCTGGGTAATTATTCTTTTCCCCCATAAATAAATGTGAGTTGCACCAATAAGGAATTCCCCATTTTTTACAGCAGAAAGTTTATCTTTTAAGGATACAAATTCTCCTTTGGATTGTAACATTTTTCTATATTCTTTAGCAGGTGCTAATTTATCATTTTTATTAAGAATAATTCTTACTTCATATGGTCTGCCAGTATCAAGATTTGTAAAACTATGAGTTGTTTTTATTGCTATACCCTTAGTATCTTCCTTAAATTCTAGCTTATTATTAAAAGGATTTACAAAAATTACAGACAAAACATTCTTTTCAAATTCTAATCCTAAAACAGGTAAGGATAAACCTTCAGTAGTATTCATCCCACTATATTCTTCTACTAGGGCTTGTGTCCAGAACTTATCATTACTTGGTATGCGATAACCTTCTTTTATAGGAATAATTAAAGCTTTAGCTTGCTGTGGAATATATGGCCACACAATTTTACCTATAGTATTTTTTATAAATTTTAAGGTTAATATATTATCATTAAGCTTAGCTTCAATGTTAATATCACTATTAAACTGCCAACTAGCACTATTTGCACTATGCTTTAATTTGCTTATTATTTTGGGGTTATTTCCTATAGATACAGTTATTAACTTACCCTCAGGTAATTTAGCTTCAGTCGCAAGAGTTTCAGGATTTATATCAATTTGCCATTGTGAATTAGATAACACAAAAGCATACGAGGAATTATTTATAACAACAAACATAAATATCATAATAAGGGATTTATACATAGGGTTCATAGCTTCTTTTCACAATATTAATTTAAACTTTACCTTTTTATAGAGATATATTTGAATAAAAACATATAACAAAATTACAGTTTTTTAACTTTAATAAAATTGATTAATTTAATTTTAACATATTTGGTTAAAATTTTATGGGCAACTACTATTATAAATTACTAAAATATACTAAATCTTAAGAATCTTTATTCTCTATAGAGATAATTTTTATATCTTTTTTTAGAATCTTCTTTTT
>NZ_DBKDTU010000083.1:0-2741 GCF_055505085.1 Candidatus Hepatincolaceae symbiont of Strigamia maritima | reverse complement strand
AAATAGTGTGGAAAAGAAGTAATGCACATAATGATGCTAAGAGGTATGGAGCAATACACGATATAATACTTTTTTATACAAAAACAGATAAATATATATGGAATAAAGTTTATAGCCCATATGAAGAAGGTTACATAAACAAATTTTATAAATATAAAGATGAAAATGGTAGTTATCAATTAGATAATTTGAGTAATCCGCATCCTAATGGATATAAATATGAGTATAAAGGGTATCCTTGTCCTGAGAATGGTTGGCGATGCCCGATTGTAACTATGGAAAGACTTGAGAAAGAGGGGAAATTACATTTTCCAAAAGATAAAGAACAAAGAATACGTAGAAAAAGGTATTTGCATGAGGCAGAAGGAGTTGTACTGCAAGATATAATAACAGATATTAAACAATTACAAGGTCAATCCAAAGAGAAATTAGGCTACCCAACCCAAAAGCCTATAGCTTTACTAGATAGGATAATACGAGCCAGCACGGGGGAGGGTGCTACAATATTTGACCCTTTCTGCGGATGCGGAACGGCAATTTATGCAGCCCATTTAAATAACAGAAATTGGATAGGATGCGATATTGCTATTTTATCAGTCAAACTAATTCAGAACACCTTAAAAGAGCGATACAATCTATTAGAAGATAAAGATTATGAAATATCAGGAATACCTACCTCAATGGAGGGAGCGACAATGTTATTCAAGCAAGACCCTCACCAGTTTCAGCATTGGGCTGTAGAATATGTAAACGGCTTTTGTTCTAATAAAAAGAGTAATGATAAAGGTGTAGATGGAAAAATCTATATAGATACCGGCAAGAAAAATCAATACCAGCATATGATAATCTCTGTTAAGGGAGGGAAAACCATTACCAGTGCAAATATCAGGGAACTAATAGGAACTATCAACTCTCAACAAGCATTAATGGGAGGGTTTATCTGTTTAAGTGAACCAACTAAAGGAATGCTGGAAGAAGCTGGGAAACAAGGGATGATAGAGGTAAACGGCTATAAATATCCTAAAGTACAGCTTCTAACAGTAAAACAAATGTTGGTAGAAAAAAAGCTCTTTACTATACCCAATGCCCTAACCCATAAAGATAAAACAAATCAATTTAAAATGTATATTTAATTAGATAAAAGTGGTCATGGTACTAAAAGGACATCTAAGAAGAGGTTAGGATACTATTTTATATCTTTAATATCCAGTTCTAGCATGGTTTTACACCGTTTACACTTACATTCAATGCAATTATTTATTACTTTACATAACATAGCTTTACAAGTAGGGCATCTTGCTTCTAAGTGGTTTAATTTGTTGATTAATAGGGTGTATTTTTGATTTTTTATTAGTTTTTTCATAGAATACCTCTTTATTGTTACAATAAAATTGGTACTCTAGGTACTCTAAGTGAGTTTTTAACTCTTTCTTAAGTTTATAATAAGTTGCTTATTCTTTTCAACTATTTCTTTAACAGATAGTTTGGAATTAGTTTCAAGCTCTCTTGCCACTATGTCATAAATGCCTAAAAAGTAGGCTCCATTTATAGTTAATTCTTCTTTCTGTGCTAAATTAAAAGCATGTTCAAATACTTCATTGAATAAATTAATATCTAGTGATTCTTCCTCAAAACTTTTTCCTAATACTAAATAGTCTAGTGAGATATTGCCTGCTTCACATACTTTTTTTATGCTATATAATGCTGATAGATTCTTTCCATGAGCCCAGCGATTTATAGTAGACCTACTTATCTTGCTAGCCTTTGCTAGATTATCTTGAGAGCCAAATTTCAAAGTAATTAGTTTTTGTAATTTTATTTGTAAATTTCTTATAAATTCTGCTTCTTCTAAGTCTAACTTCTCATCCATTTTATATATTTTTCTCATATATGAAAATAATAGTTGACATTATTTCATTTTTGCACATATTATACCCATATATGAACAAGTTATTATTTACTTAAGTAAATAATACTAACAAAAGTAAATAAAAAAAAGGTAAACAAAAATGAAAGCAGAAAAAATCAAGTATTTGTTAAGTTTAAAAGGATTTACATTATCAGATTTAGATAGAATAAGTGGTTTTAGACATAGTACTTGCAGTAATGCAATTAATTTGCCACATAAGAAAGCCGAAAAAATTATTGCTAATGCTTTGGGGATCCATCCTAAAGACATTTGGAAAGATAGATATGATGATTTAGGGAACAGATTAAAGCCCCAACCAAAAGGAGCTTATATGTATAAAAGAAAAATAGATATAAAAGACTCCATAGATATTAAAAAATCACTGGGTAATGGAGTCTAAAAGTGGATAAAAAAGCTAAGACTCCATTGGCAGAAAATAAGCCTTTAATGGAAAATAAGCAAAAAAGCAATGGAGTCTTAAATGAGTGGTTTGGTTCAGAGAAATTAGCAGGGTTAAGAGGGCTACCAAAATTTCGAGATGGTATTAGAAACATAGCAAATAAGGGGCAATGGCAATTTAGGAAAGCAGTTGGAAAAAAAGGCTATGAGTACCACTTCTCATCGTTACCTTTAGCAGCGAGGTTAGAGTTAATAACGAAGTTAGGGATAAAGGAGGGTCTGGAAGTTAAAGTAGAGAATCAAGAAACAAAAGAGAAAGCTAGTAAGGAATATAGCGAATTAGTAGCAAAATCAGGAAATAGTGAGCTGACCCTAAAGAAAATAAAGGAAGCAAAAGTAAAAGAGATGGTAATAGAAAAGATAGAACTACTAA
>NZ_DBKDTU010000082.1:0-2776 GCF_055505085.1 Candidatus Hepatincolaceae symbiont of Strigamia maritima | reverse complement strand
AAACTATGGTAATTTATAATTAATATACTTTATAAGCTTCCACATTTGTAAAGGCTTTAAAGCAATTGTAGCTAGAGATAGTATATCAGCACCACTCTTAATAAAATCATCTACGTCTTGGTAAGAATACATACCTCCTCCTCCTATTATTTTTATCTTCTTACCCAAATTATTTCTAGCTACTTCTATATAGTGTAGGCTTTTAGATTTTAAGAGGGTACCGGAAATACCACCCATCTTTGTTGGGTAGGTGTTACATAAATGAAATATATTAATGTTACAAGATAGGGCTAGGTCTATATATTCTAAAGATTTCTCAGTGGGGGGTAATTTTAAAATTACTTGAAAATCTCTAAATAATGTTAAAGCTTCTTTGTCAATAGAAGTACTACTCTTAACATTAGGACAACTTAAATTAAGTTCTATAGCATTTGGTATAAAATTATCATTTATTTTAAATTCTTGTAGAATTTTAGCTAATTTCTGCCAATCATCATATTCTAAAGCTGCGATAGATATAATATGTTTTGCAAACTTTTGTAAAGGTTGAAAGTTAATTAATCCCTTATTCCTTAACCCGATTTTATTGATGTATCCGCCGTTAATTTTACGAAAAGTTTTTATGAATTGTAGTATAGCTCCTTTTCTTTGCAAGACTGTAAAACTTCCTAGTACAGATGTGGTATTAGGTAACTTCAAATAATTCCCAAAAGGAGGCGAAATAATAACTTTCTTAATCATTCTGCCAAAAATGCGGATTTAGATTAAAAATAGCAGTAACGTATTCTGGGAGAATACCTCTACTAAAAATTACTATTCCTTGAATATTGACCTCAAGTTGCCCATCTTTTAAGAGTTTAGTTTTATATTCATTAAGAGATGCTCCGGTAGTAAGAACATCATCTGCTATTAACACAGTCTTAGACTCTAAGATTTTATATTGATTTAAAGCCTCTGCAAATTTTAACCCTCCCCTTGGTATCCCTATTACTTGGTTAAACTTTATACTTCTTGAGGTTAAGAAAGCTAGAGTTTCTATATCTTTATCACTAAGTGCATCACATTCTAACTTAAAATCTGAGTAGCCTCCTGAGTGCATTTTAAAACGTTGTTTTTGAAAAATATGCATTATAAATACTCCTGAATAGTAAGATTAGGGGTTTGGGTGTTTAATAAGGGACGCCCTACAATCATAAAGTCTGCTCCTAATTTTATTGCCTCATGAGTTGTTATAGTTTGAATATGACAATCCTTATCATTAGAAAAATTTCTAATACCCGGTGTAAATAATTTAACTTTATTTCCGTATTTAGAGCGTATTTCGGTAAGATATAAACCCGGGCAAACAAAATGTCTAATGCCCAAATCATAATTTATAGTAGCTAATCTCATAAAATCATCAGGCTTTATTTGACTACTGGATAAAAGCAATACTGCAATACCAATGGGCTTCTCAAACTCTTTAGCAATATGTAGAATTAGCTCCTTATCTGCTGTACCATGATAAGTAAAATATTCTATTTTTGGTAGATTTAGAGTATAATTTTTAATAGCATTGATTACGGTATTTTTGATATCATGAAATTTTAAATCTAACATAATCGGGATTTCTCCGCAGAGATCAAGGATTTCATCTTTACTAAAACTACTCATTGTAATATGTCCTATTTTTAGCATAGCTAACTTACTTCCCACTGTAGCCACTAAATTTTTAATTTTTGTTTTATCATTACTATCTATTGCAAGAATAAGTTTTTTCATAGAATTTTGCTTGATAAAAGGTTGCTTAATCGTTAGATTCTTCATAGACAATAGCTATCTATTTTATAAGATTTTTACTAAGTAATGCAGATATAAGTCTAGTAATTCCTATACCTCCGCCACAGCGTGTAAAAAAATCAAAAGCTAAAAATTCTGCTAATTCTTTTTCTACCCGTTCTTTCCCAAATTTATCAAACAATAATTTTGCATAACTTCCCTCACTAATTGTGTAAAACATATTTTGCATTTCAACTTTATCTACAGACCTTTCTGCACTTCCTATAGTTTCCTGTCCATTAATAATTACATCTATTTTTTTTGCAGTTTGCTTATCTTCATTTAAAGCCATATTCCAAAAAGGACTTGTATATACAGGAAAATCAGTAAGTAAAATATTAGGAGCAAGGTTCTCACACATCAACTGTTCATGTTCATGAGTTAATTCTTTTACATTATAATGTTTTGCCAAATCAAAGTAGGTTTTTTCTAAAATATCCTGAGGTTGAGTAGCCAATTTTAAGAAAGTTAATAATTTCTTTTCTAATTCTTTTAACGAATCAATTCCCCCATGGGTTTCAAACTCAAACATAGGAAAAATACTACGATGTCTTCCAAACACCGGGTTTTTTTCTTCCCGATAAGAAGTTGAAATACAAAAATATCCCTTAGCTTGAGGATTGTTTAAGAGCTCATATTCTAACCACATTTGTCCTGTTTGAGGAAGTGGCCAAATTTTTCCTAAAAAATTATAGGTTTGTACCGTACTGGGATCTTCACACGCTGCTAAAATACTAATTCTTGATTGGGTGGGAACTTCTATAAATTCTTTAGATAAAAAAAAATCCCTTAAAAGGGATACTGTTTGATGATAATGATAACTATTGATTAAATCTTGTTGATACAACAAGCCAGATTCTATATTTTGATACTGCATTTTACACTCCTATTACTATATATTTTAATTGCTTGATATAAATTCTTTAATACTTTTGCAGAAAATTTATATAAATTGTTT
>NZ_DBKDTU010000081.1:0-933 GCF_055505085.1 Candidatus Hepatincolaceae symbiont of Strigamia maritima | reverse complement strand
TGACGGAGATACTATAACAGCTAAGAATACAAATACCGACAAATCACAGAAAATAAGATTGGTCGGGATTCAGGCTCCGGAACTCTTTACAGAAACAGAACCTTTTCCTTATGCAATCTTAGCTAAAGAAAAATTAGCAGAATTACTATTGCATCAAGAAATTTATTTAAAAATCAATCCAATTGAATCTACTGATAAATATCAAAGACTTCTGGCTCATATTTGCAGAGTTAAAGATAACTTATGGATTAATGCAAAAATGCTTGAGGAATCTTTAGCTTTTACCTATATCTTAAGCCCTAATACTTTCTATCTTAAAGATTTAATCAAGATAGAAAACAAAGCTATATTAGTACAAAATAGGCTTTGGTCTCATCCTAATTATACTCCGATTACTCCTAGTGCAACTAAGTATATTGTTAAACAATATAAAGTTATTGACGGAGAAATCTTAGCTTATAGGAAGTCTAAAACCTATCTTTTCTTATACTTAGAAGCAGAACAAGAAAAAGGATTAGCCTTAAAACTTAAACCTTTACTTCAAAAACAGCTACGAATTACTAATCCTCAACTCTTAATTAATAAAAAAGTAAGAGTAAGAGCTTTTATTAATCCTGGTAACAAAAAATTTGGTCCGTCTATTAATATTATTGATCCTTCTGCTATAGAATTTCTTTAAACAGATAATTATTAACCACATACTTTATCACATAACTTTTAAATAAATATCTATATAAGACTCTCTACTCTATAACTTTAAAATAACTGTTACATATTAGAGGACTACAAATTCTAATATAAGACACTACTTGCTATAAGAAAACCAACATATAATAATTTGTGCAACTTCTACTATTTATAGTACCTTTGGCTGGTAAGTTATTATGTTATCAACCAACAGGTAGAAATATCAAAGAGTTTTATAAATAGATA
>NZ_DBKDTU010000080.1:0-935 GCF_055505085.1 Candidatus Hepatincolaceae symbiont of Strigamia maritima | reverse complement strand
GAGGTAAATTAAAAACCACCGACTTAGCAAAAAACTTCCTAAAAGCTTTACCTGATAATGCAAAAACACCGGACATGACGGCATTATGGGCAGAGAAACAGCATGAGATAAAGGAGAATAAACTATCTACGGAAGAGTTCTTAAAAGAGCTAGATACCTTTATAACCACAGAAATAACTACAATTAAAAACTCAAGTATTAACTTAGGAAGTAACAATGTCCAAAAAACCAATTATCAAGCAAACACTCAAAATAAAGCAATATCAAAAACTAAAACTAATCAAAAGAACCCTAGCAATAATACTAAACCTAAAGAAGTAACAGGTAAAAAATGCCCCAACTGTGCAGAAGGCACTCTAACTCTAAAAACAGGCAAATACGGTAACTTTTGGGGCTGTAATAATTACCCCCAATGCAAAACTATTCTTAAAATATAAGGAGTATATTATGAAAAAAAACATACATTTAAACATATTAGTATTATTACTACTAATCACTATATTTGCAACTACACCTCTTTTAGCAGCTGGTAATCCCTTTTCTAGTATTGAAACTAACTTAAAAACCACTACTACCAGTATTATTAAAATAATTCAGTTAATAGGAGGATTAATACTAGCCTTTGCTGTAGTAAGCGGTTGGTTAAAGGGTGGGATTGATAAAGCTCGTATTGCCATGATTATAATAGGAATAGTATTAGTTAGCGGTGCTTCTATCTTTGTGGATTATTTTCAGGGCTGGGTAAAATAATGACTGTTAGAAATTATCCGCAATTTGCCAAGAAAACTTTCTTTTTAGGCTTAGATAGAAAATACTTTCTAATGCTATTATCTTCATTTTTAATAATCTATGTTGTCTCTGCGATTGCAGAATTACAACCACTTATAGCAGTAATAACAGATCGGAAGAGCGGTTCAGCAGGAATGCAGAGACCG
>NZ_DBKDTU010000079.1:0-2779 GCF_055505085.1 Candidatus Hepatincolaceae symbiont of Strigamia maritima | reverse complement strand
AAATATTAATTCTTTTATCTAATAAAAACTTTCTAGAATATCCGGTATAGCCATTGGAAGTATCAGTAAACCATTTACCTGCAAGCAAAGAAATATAAGGTGAGTAAATAATTCTAATACTAATAGTACGTATAATTGGAGTATTGAAAGCTCCCCCACCAGATAGATATCTAGATCCCTTTACAAAATCGTAACCGGCTTGTAATTTTTCTATAAAATTAGGAATTGCCTCAATATTATCTTTAGCATTACCATCTATAGTTATTACCCCTAAATAATCCTCTGCCAGAGCAAAAGCATACCCCATTCTAAGTTGAGTTCCTAATTTACCGATATCTTTTTTCACTAAAAAAGCTCTTACTCCTAAGGGTTGTAATTTTTCTTTGGAAATACTATAATCACTACTACCTCCATCAAAAATTAAAATATCAGCTAATTTATCAATTCCTAGGTTTTGCATGAATTTTAATTGTGTTAAAATTCTTTCCCCTTCATTAATTACCGGAATACACACACAATAAGAGCTACTTTTCTCTTTTAAAATATTGACAGAGTGTTTAGGTAACACCATATCTTGGGAAGTTAATTCTTTATATGTGGATTGATTTATTTGCTTCAAATATATACTCCGAATTTATAGGTTAATTTTAAGGTAGGTTGAGGACGTTATGGTGTTAAATAAGGATACTTACAAATACACTGATTGGGCAAACTCCAAAGATTTCTTTATAGTTTTATAATTATTATTTCTTTGTGCCCTCATTTCTATAGAAATATATTCTTGGTAATTTTTTTCTCTAAGTAGTGTGGCAAGAATTGTATATTTCTGAGTATAGGTATGTGGTACCGTGTTAAGTAAAGGTTCACTAATATGAAGATGCCTAATATAGGGGTATGCAAGTGTAAGGGTTTCCTTATAATCTTCATAATTCATAGTTGCTGCTCCTAAATCATAATTAAGGACAAAATTGGGATGCTTGACTAATTCTATTAAATTTACTGCCTCCATAGTATTTAGAATATAATCACCCCCATAAAAATTAGGATTAGGTTCAAGTAAAATAAAAATATTATATTCTTTAGCATAAGTTGCTAATTCAAAAAAAACGCTGGTTGCAATAGTATCTGCCTCAGTTTTAGATAATGCTCCTTTAATTCTAGTTTTAGGAGCCCCATAAACTATATTCTTGGCACCGCTTACTGTGGCAAAATTAATAACTTTTTTAAACTTTTTAATAAATTCTTTTCTATTTGTATTACTTGTAAAGAGTTCAATATCTTGATTCCCGAAAAATATAGCCTGCAAAGTATTAATAGTTATAGAATATTTAGCTAATAAGGTTTTTAGCTCTATAATCTCTTTTAAGGGAGCAGAGTAAGGATTTTTGAAAAACTGTGTAGGGGCAATTTCTATAGATTTAATACTTTTACTCATTAATAGTTCTAAGATAGTGATTAATTCTTTGGGGTTCCAAGCAATACTAGATATAGAAAGTAGCATATTTTATTATTTAACTTTATTATGTTGTAGATAAAAATCTTTAAGATCTTTTAAAATGTCTGCTTTGTGATAGGTATATGGAGTATTATTTGTAGAATATTTACTATAAATATCATATTTAAGTGGTGGAATTGCTAATTTATTCACAAAATCGATACCGTCTAATTCTTTTGCTAATTCTTTTGCGGAAATCGGAGGAGAAGTTAAATTAATTATAGAAATTTTCTTAGTAAGGGCTCTAGTGATATCTTTCCATAGGTTTGCCAGATTGTAAAATTGGAAACAACTATCACTATGAGTAAAATTTAGGCTACTAAAATTTATAGAACTTAAATAATTAGAGAGCTCAACTTTTAAATCCGAAGGTAAGTGCTGTTTTAGGGTATAAATTTGGTGATTAGAATTAAAGCAATAAGCAGTATCAAGTAATTCCTTATTAGGCAAGCTCAGATATTTATCAGCAAAAATTATGGATGGTATTTTGTTGATAAGATCAAAGAGAAAATTTTTTTTAAGCCCATTCCCAAATAATGCAGGCAACCGTACAATTAAGAAATTGTTAAAATTTTCATTAACAAATTCTTCTGCTAAAAATCTATGTTTGCCATAGAAAGATAAAATTTCTTTATTAATTTTTGTATCTTCGTCTACTCCTAAGGTGTATGGGTATACATCAATTGTGGAGATTAAAACTAGCTGCTTAGTTTTTACCGATTTAAGAGCATTTAGTAAGTTTAATATATTTTCTAAATCTTGTTTGGGATTCTTATTAGCTAAAAACTTTTCTGCTTTAATACCTGCACAAACTACTAGATTATATTCCTGCTCTTTAATTTTCGAGAGATTCTTAGTATTATATAATTTATTAAAGGTAGTTTGATTAGCTAGATTTTGTCCTACAAACCCTGTATAACCAATAAGTGCAATCATATAATTTCCTATAATATTTACTAACATTGAGTGAGTAGGAGTAGTAATTTTTTAGAAACGTACTAAAGAGTATAAACTTAACCTAAAACTTTCTATTAAATTCTACACTAAATATCCCACTAAGTATCAGACTCTACGGCAAGCTTCTTAATAGACTTATACTTTTATAATTTACTTTGCTAAAAGTATAACAGGCATTAGTCATAGTTACAAGCGTTTATTCTGCAAATCTTTTATTCTTCACATTTTATATAATGATTTATAATATATGCTTGCAACTCAGAGTTCTTTCTAACTATAATAAATTAGGAGATCGGAAGAGCGTCGTGTAGGGAAAGAGTGTAGATC
>NZ_DBKDTU010000078.1:0-2787 GCF_055505085.1 Candidatus Hepatincolaceae symbiont of Strigamia maritima | reverse complement strand
GCATACGAGATCGGTCTCGGCATTCCTGCTGAACCGCTCTTCCGATCTATCTACAAAAGTTAATAATTTTGTCTATGTGCTTATGCAAATCTGTGTTAATTTTTAAGTCTTTTTGTAAATTTTTTCTTAGTAAGGGAAAAAAGAAAGGTAGAATAAAGTATAAACTTAGAGTACATAAAAAAGCTATCCAGTTATTATACCAGATAAAATAAAAACCAATAACTTCTAAGATTAATAACAAAACTATTATAAAAGGAAAACTTTGTTTAAGGCTACGATATAACAGGATTTTTTTAAACATTCTTTCTGCCATAAATTAGGATATAAATTAAAATTACTAGGGATACCAGTAAATTATAAAAAGAAAGCGGAATAGAGAGAATGTTAAATTCTATAATACCACAGTTAGGTATGGTAGTTGCTAGACTCTCTTCAAAACTTAAGAGCATAATATTACAACTCTGAGTATTATTTAAAATATTATATTGTAATAATAATTGGTACATTGCTATTAGCATAGCAAGGCTAAGTAGTCCTAAAATTAGGTTTACTAAGAGTTTAGGATAGTTTTTTAGTGTTAAAGAAATGCCTAGAATAACAAACCAGATAATTCGTTGATAAGCACAAAGTTCACAGGTAGAAATATGCCAAAACATCTCAATAAGATTAGTTCCTAATAAGGTTAAGAGTGCGGTTAATTGAATTATAATCAACATAATATTTTATTTTCTTTTAAATAAACTTACGATAATATTAATGAGAACTAAAGTTGTAGAAATAATTACCATCAAACTTAAGCCAAAAATTATTTTCATAAAAGAAACTAATCCTTCAGAAGAAGGGTTAAACAATCCTAAACTAATAAAAGTGGTGCGTAGAGTTTCGTTAGATAAAGCATTAATTAGCAATAAAAGCATTATTAAAAGAATTATGGTAAAAATAATTAGTTTAGTTTTCATATTCTTTGAACTATTAATATTACTATTATGATTATTACAATCCCTATTCCTAAGGTAATTTTACCTAAATGTTGTTCTATGATCGGTTGAACTTTAGCTTCAAAAAGTTTTATAAAAAAAGCTACTAAAAAAAATCTTAGACTTCTAGATAAAGCCGACATGATTATGAACCAGTAAAAATCCATTTTTATAAAACCACTAATAATAGTAGCAACTTTATACGGTAGGGGAGTAAACCCTGCAATAAAAACCGATAAATTTCCGTATTGTTGATAAAAACTAGTAAACTGCTGAAAATATCCCTCATAGTGAAAATAAGCAATAATCCTTTCCCCAAAAAGACCAAAAAACCAATATCCTATTAAATAGCCAAAAATACCACCTAAAACTGAACATACAGAGCAAATAAAAGCTAAACGAAAAGCTTTTTTTGGGTTGGCAAAGACTAAAGGAATGAGTAAGGCATCAGGGGGTATTACAAAAAAAGAACTCTCAGTAAAAGCTACAACTGCTAGAGCATAAGTAGAATATTTACTTTGACAGTAAGACAGTACTTTTTGATATAATTTTAATAAATAATTATGCATTCTGAAGAATTATTTTTTTATTAATACAGCCACACCAGGTAGCGGTTTTCCTTCCAACCATTCTAGGAAGGCACCTCCTGCTGTGGAAATATAAGTAAAATCATTATAAACACCCGCTTGTTGTAATGCTGATACCGTATCACCACCGCCGGCAATGCTTTTTAATTTGCCAGTTTTAGTTAGTCTTGCAGCAAATAGGGCTACTTCGTTAGTAGCAGTATCAAAGGGTTTTACTTCAAATACTCCTAAAGGACCATTCCATAATAAAGTTTTTGAGAGTTCTAACACCTTTTGGAAATTCTCAATACTTAAGGGTCCGGCGTCAAAGATTTCAAAATTAGGATCTAAGGCTCCTGTAGCAACAATTTTGATTGGGGTGTTAGATTTTAATTCGGTAGCAGAGCGAGAATCTACAGGTAAGACAATCTCACAACCTGTTTGTTTAGCTTCTGCAATAATTTTTAAACACTCCTCTTTCATTTCGTGTTCACATAAAGATTTGCCAATACCAACCCCTAAAGCATTTAAGAAAGTATTTCCCATACCACCTCCGATAATTAAGTAATCTACTTTTTTAATTAAGTTATACAGTACTGCTAATTTAGTGGAAATTTTTGCTCCCCCTACTAAAGCTACTACCGGTTTATCAGGATTCCCAAGAGCTGCCTCTAATGCTTCTAATTCTGCCTGCATTAAACGTCCTGCAACAGAGGGCAAAAGGTGTGCTAATCCTTCTGTTGAAGAATGTGATCTATGGGCTGCAGAAAAAGCATCATTCACATAAATTTCCCCAAGAGCTGCTAATTGTTTAGTAAATTCAGGAGAATTTTCACTTTCCTCTTTGTGAAATCTTACATTCTCTAACATAATAATATCACCGTTTTGCATAGCATCAATTGCTTGTTTAGGTTTCCCCCCGATGCAATCCTCAATAAATTTTACCGGTTTTTCTAAAGATGTAGCTATAGCCTCAGCAATTGGTTTTAGGGTAAACTTCTGCTCAAAACCTGTACCTTTGGGTCTACCTAAATGGGACAGTACAATTACTTTTGCTTGTTTTTCTGAGAGTTCTTTAATAGTAGGAGAACTTCTGATAATTCTTTCTAAATTAGTGATTTTACCATCTTGCATAGGAACATTTAAATCTACTCTTATTAAGACTTTTTTACCTTCTACTTTAAGATTATCTAAGGTTATAAAATTGTTAGATCGGAAGAGCGTCGTGTAGGGAAAGAGTGTAG
>NZ_DBKDTU010000077.1:0-937 GCF_055505085.1 Candidatus Hepatincolaceae symbiont of Strigamia maritima | reverse complement strand
TTCATAATTTACAAGCAGTAATGACGGCAGCTCATTGTTTAGAAATTTTTAGTACTACTGCCTCAAAAGGATTAGGAATAGAAAAAATTATAGCATTAGAAAATATTCCTAAAGAAAGTATTTTTGTTACAGGAGATGCAGGTAACGATATTTCTATGTTTAAAATTACTAAGAATTCTTTTGTAATGTCACAAGCCTTACCTTATGTTAAAGAAGAAGCTGTGCATGAAGTTAACACAGTAGGAGATGTTATAAATTTTATTAATAGTAGTAAATAAATAACGTTTAGTAATTTTATTATAAATCAAAAAGTTTTTTCTTTCTAGTACGTAATATAATACTTTCTCCAAACCCTTGTAAATTTTAGTTCTTGTAATTTACTAATGTAAAAATCCTGAGATTGATTTGGATACTGTTTTTTAATATATTTATAATTATCTGAATCTTTATTGCTTGTCATTGAAGTTCTTAATTTCTCAACTTTAAATCCTGCTTTTTTTACCATCTTTTTAAGAGTGTCTTGTGAAAAATGTACATAATGGGCTTTTGGGTCTATCCAAGACCATTCCTGCTTTGTTTTACTATGCCAATAATTATCAATATTTGTGTAATGAGACAAGATATAATGGGACAGAATAGCTATATTTTACTACTACAGTTCGTTTAAAAAACCCGCAATAATATGGGAAAACATGGGAAAAAATAAAAATTCCTTTCAATTTTTTCCATTTAAAATGTCCTAAAATTAAGTTTTAAAGAAATGTAAAGTTGCACATTAAATGGCAGAGATATACAAGGACATTACTAAAAAAATAATGGGAAATAATGGGAAAAACCGAGATATTGTGGGATGGCATCATAATTGTCACTGGAAGAATTAAATGGCACAAAGGGGTAGAAGTAGTACTGTATAGTAAATGAATCGGGATTAGATGGG
>NZ_DBKDTU010000076.1:0-47219 GCF_055505085.1 Candidatus Hepatincolaceae symbiont of Strigamia maritima | reverse complement strand
GTTTACTAAAATTAATCCTAGTTTTAAAGTAGGTAATCCTTTTAATAATAAATAATAAATAATAATTATGGCAAAACATAAAACTACAAGATCCTGCAGGATCTTCACAGGTTGGGAATACCAAATAGCAAACTCGTTAGTAAATTTAAAATCTGATAAAACCCCATAATCACCGGTAAAAAGAAAGGAATAAACTAAAAATATAAGGGCAATACTTAAAGAAATAAATAATAACCAATTTCGTACTACAGCTTTTATAACTATTAAATAAATAATTATTAATACTGATATAGTACTAATGTAGTATTTTAAACTAACCGTTAGAATTTCCTTAGGTAAGATAGCAACATTCATGACTTCTGAGCTTAGAAAAGCTAATGGGTTATACAATAATACTAAATTTAAAATTAAAATTATTACTAAAAGATACAAGCCTATGTTTTCTTTTTTAGAGATGGGGAGGGTAGTTAAGTTTCTAAAAGCTTGTTTAAGGTTGCTTAGAGTAATACTTTTTATAATATTAATGAACCCTATTAATATCGGAGTAAAAGTTACTACTTGCTTATTCCTTTTGGCATAAATTATATTTTTAATTAGGGCGAATATATTATTAAATGTCCAATACAATAATAAACCTGCACCTAAATTATATAACAATATTAAGAATACTATTGCTATGATAAACTGCTGTCTTCTTTCTTTTAAGGTTAGCTCTATGGTGTACACATACCCTGCTAAGAGATTAAGTGCTGTCATTAGAATAGGCAATAAATTTATCTGCCAGATTAAATTATCAGGTTTAACTAAGTCCTGTAAAATCCAGAAACTCTTCCCTGCTAACTCCGCATAATAAGTTTGCGATAATAACACATAGGCTGCTATGAAAAACGGTATCTGTACTAAAAACCCTAATATACTACTTACCGCATAAATCGGATGATACTTATTCTGCCGATACAGCGTTTGTAGCATCGCATACTTTTCCTGTTCTTTAAATGACTTATTAATAATTTTTTCTAAATTTGCAAACTTGGCTTTCTGATTTCTTTCCCAATTTAGCAATTTATTTGCATAATGATAAATGGGAATAAGTAGTATATTTACAAAGAGACTTAACAGAATAATTGCTAAACCGTAACTTCCTGTTACTACATAACTGTATTTTAGCACAATTCCCATTACCATCTCTAATGGATAAATAATTATATTATATAAACTACTCATAATTTACCTTATTTCGTTAGATTTTATGGTTATTAAAGTTATTGATATTCATTTATTAAATATAACTATAGTGGTACCGATTACCATAATAATGCTTGCTACAAAACGTAATCTCATTTGTTTTTCCTTCAATAAATATGTAGCAAAAATTACTCCTAAAGGGAGACTCCACATTCTAATGGCACTCATTAAAGAAATACTCTCCCCTTGACTAACCGCCCATAAAATTAAGAAATATGAACCAAAATCCGTAAGAGCTGCTAGAATAAATTTATACCAATATTTAGTTGTATTCTCTTTAAAAGAGCTAATACTCTGCTTTATAGTGTTTTTAGTAATTACTAAATGCCCTATTAAGTAAAACACTAAGATAAAAATATAATTCCATAACATATACACTAATACAGGTACATCTTTAATTACCGCACCCCCATCAGCAATATGGTAGGTAACTGAACCAATTACTGCTAATAATACATAAACTAAATTCTCTTTATTTTTTAAAATTTCTACTTTATTAAAAATTTTAAAGCCGTTATGTAACACTAAAGCCCCGTAAACTATTATTATAATTCCTAAGAAAAAAAAGATGCTGTGACTTTCTCCTAAAAAAATCACACTAAAAATTGCTACTAAAAAGGGTGAACTTTTAATAATAGGAAAATATATGGAAAAATCCCCTTTTTTCAAAGCCATCGCAATACCATTGTAATAAATAGCATTACCGATACCGCTTAGCATACATAATAGATATACTTGCAACGGCATAATTAAATTAGCTCCGCCACTTAAGATAATAGCTATTAAAGTCAAAGGAATAAAACAGGCTATGGTAAGAATATAGGCTATTGGTCTATCGGTAATATTCTTTAAAATAATATCCCTAAAGGGGTGTAGGAAAGCTGACATTAAGGCAAAAATCATTATTTTCTCCTATTTATATTGTTAATTTGTTGTTTAACTAGAGTTTTTATTTTCTCGTAATCTGCTATGGTATCAATTTCACCCCATAATTTGCCTGCAATATCAAAGATTTTAGTAGGGAAGATTGTAAGATTTTGTAAAATGACATCTTCCCAGTAGGAATTAACTTCTTGATTTGCTATCATTCTTTCTAAAACTTCTAAATATTTTAGAGAATAGTCCTTAGAGATTTTTATTAAGTCAACGGATTCAGCCATAATAGGTACGGCTATGGTTTTAGCATAATGAGTAATGAAACCCTCTTTGCTATAGGCTACTTTCATATCAGCCTGTTTTTTTCTGGAAGTATCAACTAATAATTGTAATGCTTCCGTACTTTGTATAAGTTCTTCATAAATGCTGTGCTCTGCATAGGTATCAGCATTTAACACTAATATATCTTCATTAGTATTAAATTCTTCTCTGGCAAACCAAATACTAGCAATACTATTGGTTTGAAAATAAAAAGGATTATAATAATATTTTACAGTATCTTTTAGAATAGCTCTAACCTGCTGTTGATGTTTTCCGATTATCACGCTTATATCTTTGACTCCACAAGCATTCAAAGTATTTATAGTATACAATAATAAGGGATATTCATCTTCTGTGATACTTAGTAAAGATTTATGAGTATCTTTTGATAATTCAGCTATTCTACTACCTATTCCGGCAGATAATATTATTGTTTTCATTATATATTCCTTTTGCTTTTATTATACCTTTTTTATACAAAACTAACTAAATTTACTATGACTTATTAGGCTTGTTGTTCTAATATTTGTAAAATTTGCTTTGTGGCAACTGGTGCTGCATTAGCAAAATTATAAACATATTTTTCTCTCAATTTTTGAATATTTTCTTTTGCAGTATTATTTTCTAAAAAAGTAGAAATCTTCTGACCTAAGAGATTAAGCTCAGATTCTTGTACTACTAAACCTACCTTGTCTAACATTTCTAGATCCCACGTAGTATAAGCAAAGCTACTCATCTCAGTAATTGAGAGATCAAAATCAAATTTGATAGTAATAATGGGTTTTTCAAACACAAAAGCAAAATCATAAATAATTCCTGAAAAATCGGAAATCATAAGATCAGATTGATTCATTGCAAAAAAATTATCAGGATTGTTATCCCACTCTATGTTAGTATAAACTTGTAATTCTATTTTTAAATTATCAAGTAGAGTTTTTTCTGAGATATAACTTTGAGGGTGTGCTCTTATAATAACTTTAAAATTATTGTCTAACAATGGTTTAATTAAGCGTGAGCCATATCTTTTAATCAGAGAATTATCACCCCAGCTCGGAGCAATTAATACAACCGGCTGTGTATTAGTAAAGTTTTTAGGCAGTAAAGCAGGTGGCGACTGTTCCTTATAACTTTCATATTTACGCGTTAAGATATCATAATAAGAACAACCACTTTCTAAAAGAATTTTTTTCGGTGTTTGTCTTAAATCTTCCAAATATTTTAAAGCCTTGATTTGATGAGGTCCGCTAGTAAGAACTGAATCATAATAATCAAAGGAAAAAAGTTTATAGAGCATGATATCTCCAGGTGAATGAATCACATGACAATAATGCTTAACACCTTTAGATCTCTTAATTTGCAATACATCTAACCCTGTAGTTGTTAATAAGCAAATTTTAGCTTCTAAGAAATTAAGATGAGCATAAGCCTTGTTACCCTTACCGATATATATTACCTCTAAGTTTTTATGATGGTTTTTGAGAATTAACTCTCTCTCATCTGAAGTAAGATATAGTATCTGTTTTCCTTGTTTTTCTAATTCTGCAATAATAGGTAAAAAGGTGCTTTGATATTGCATTCCTTCTGAATAAATAGCAATTTGGGTACTTTGTTGCTTAACTTTTCTACCGATTAATCTGTAAAAAATACTAACTACTTTATAAAAAAAGCCCTTAAATAGAAAAAATACTGTGGAAATGATTCCTAAAATTGCCGAGAATAGCATACTGCCAGCACCGGGATCTAAATAAGCAAATGCCGGTAAAACACTTATAAAAAAATAAGCAAATGCCGGTAAAACACTTATAAAAAAGTGGCTATTGCTTAATTGCATTATGATTCCTTATAATAATAATCTTAAGTTCTATAAACAATTATAAATTATATAAGTTAACAATGATATATTGCAACTATAAAATATAATAACTGACTTTTAGGCAGAGAATGTGTGATTACTCCATTCCCCCTGTTTAAAGTACGGAGTACAGTTGCAACTAAGTTCCCACTAAAATCACATAGGTGTCTGAAGGGTATTGGTTTTAATAAAAATGTATTCTCTGTATTAGGCAGAAAAATTATTAAACACACATTCTCTGCCTAAAAGTCAGTTATTGTAAATGATTAACATAATCTACATAAGCTTTGTCTGCATTTTCAGAGTCAAAAATTGCATTGAGCAACATAGCTAACCGCATACCCCCCAAATATACCTGCTGAGTACTGGTAGTTTGAGCAAATTTGATATATGCATCATCTATAGTATTAGTATAAATACTGCTATCATGTTTTTTAAAAGTTAACTTAACAATGGCCTCCTTAGCAATCTCATAATTCTGCTCTACCCAATTTATTATGTTAGGATCTGTTAACAACTTATTTAATGCTTGAGTAGCTTGATATTGTTTTATAATTTGTTTTCCGTATTTTGTAGCAGTAGCTTCCTCTTTAGCTAGTGCCTCTGCTTTTAGGAAAACTGGATTTGCTAAAGGTGGAAAAGCTCCACCCATACCATCCCAAAAAGCATGAAGGTTTCTATTAGCTTTGTTGCTAAAAGGATTTTTTACAATCTTGTTTTGGTTTGTAAAAATTTTTATAGAATTACCTCCTCTGGTATTAGTATCAAATATAATCGGCTCTGCAACATGCAAGGGTTGATGTAGATCCCCCACAAAATGAATTAAAAAACGTAAAGCAATTGCCTGTTCTTCAGTTTTTTTATTACTTTTTAGCGTTTTTACGGCGGAGTAAATTCCTCCTAAAATATGATTCTCCTTCTTTAGAAAAGGCTTCACATTGCTTTGAAAGTCATTATCCTTCCCAGCAACTAGCGGAATATCAATATAATGTTGCTCTTTATAAAATGCTTTATTGGGATAATTCGCACTTTTAATAGAATCCGCCCAAACAGCAGAAGTTATTATAGAATTAGTTTTAAAACTCATCAGAGTAGTTCCTATACTGCTAACGGGTAATTTTAATAAAGCTTCTACATCAGCTTTAGTTTTACTACTAATTTTATCCTTAGCAATTGCAGCGGTAATCTCATGCCCATTATTCGACCATGCACCAGCATACTGTAGAGTATTGATACTAAGTAACAGTGTAATTAGTAAATATTTTATTTGTTTCATCTTTTTGCTAACCTTTTGTATATTAAATTAATTACTGCATAAAAGGGTGGATTTTATATGCCTTCCCAATTATTCTGCTTAATGTATTATTATAACTTATCCGCATAAGTCACATAAGCTTTGTTTACATTCTCAGGGTTAAAAATTGCATGGCACAACATAACCAAACGTCTGCACGCAAGATAACCCTGTTGTTTGGAAGTTTGTTGAACATATCTCAGATACTTATCATCAATTGTTGTATAAAGTTAGAAATTTTGAGCATTTGGATGTAAATTAATTGATTAATTACTTTTTGAGCAATTATATAAGAATCTCTTATTCAATTTAAAACTTCAGGAGAAGCTATTAAACTATTTAAACTCTGCTTATTTCGATATTTTTCTTGTAACTTAGTAGCATATTTTGTTATATCCTACTCTATCTTGAGAATAGTTTGCTGATTTGCAAAGAGAGGATTTTCAATAGCAGGATAATTTCTTCCCATGACATCCCAAAGAGTTTGCAAGCTTTTATAATCCTGTTTGATACAGAGATTCTTTATAGAAGTGTTGTCCAGAGTTAAGGATTTTACGGTAGTGATTCCTGCGGTATCAATCTTATAAATGATAAGATTAGTAACATGTAACGGTTGATGAATAACCTCTACAAAATGTATAAGGAATCTTAAAGCAATGGCTTTTTCTTCCTCGGTTACTTTAATATTTTTAAAACTTTAATATTATATAGAATAGCATTATAGATATTATCTTTTTTCCTTAACAAGTCTTTTACCTGAGTATCAAAATTATTATCTACAATATAGTGTTGTTTTTTATGCAAGTTTTACCTTTCATAGTTTTTGGTATTTTAATCAGATCAACCCAAACTGAGCAAGTTATTAAGGTAGAAGTTTTTCCATATACTCCTTCTGTCTCCATACTGCTAATGGAATATTCTAATAATTTTTTAATCAAAGCTTTACTATTAGAGCTAAGTTTCTTTTCGTTAATTGCAGTAATAAGCTCACGGATATTCATATATCAGGCAGAAGCAAATTCTTCAACCGCTAAAACTTACTAATATTATTAGAATAAGCATTGTATTATTATTTTTATAGATATATCTTCTTAATTAATACATCTTATTTAGTTATTTACCATACTCGGTTATTATTATATATTTTTAGCAAATGTTCTTTGCCTCTTACATTATTCTGCTCAGGGTAATGAGTACTGTTGCAATCCAATATAATAGTAGAGTTACTTGGAAGCTGAGTGGTTGTAATTGATAGTGTTTAGGTGTGCAACATAGATGTGCGGAACACAGAGTGTTTAAAGGTAAAACACTCCGTGTACCAGGTAGATAAGCTGTTTAAAACACAGAATCTGACTAAAAGTCAGTTGTTATTGTTGTAAAACTATTATTTTGTAACAAAGGTAATATCACTACAGTTATAAAAACCTTCTCCTGCAGGATCTGCTCTTTGCCATCTGGTATATAAAATAGCATCACCGCTTCTGTTTTTAGGCATATTTACTACAAAAGAATAATAACCTCCTACGGCTACTATATTTCCCTGAGTAGCAATTAATTCTAAGTCTTCCCAGGCAAGAGCCTGTTTTTTGGGATCCACTCCTGCTTTAGTAATATAAATTTGCCAGAAACTCGGATTATGCTCAGCAGTTGCCAAAAACTTATAAGTAATTGGTTTCCCCGACTCAATAGGTGTTTTTTGCCAATCCGTAGAAACAATATCCATCCCACGTTTTTTCGGGTCTGCAGCCGCACAGAGTTTAGAATTTGGTATAGATTTTTTAACTTCTGCTAAATCGTTATATTTCATAGTAAGAGCTGAAAACTCATTTAATTGTGTAAAAGGATAAGAGGAGTTATCAGAGTCCACAAAGGCATCTCTACAAGCTTTGTTTCTAATACCGCTACCATCAACCGGCCACCAAAAACCGCCACCCTCATTACAAAGTAATTGACGAGCTTTCGGATAAACAGCATACCCATGGCTAAAGGCTAATTCAGGTAAAGCTAATATGGCTAGAACTCCTAGAATAACTAGTTTTTTAAAATACGGTATTTGTTTGCTATTGTGATTAATATTCATAATTTTTTCCTTTTTAATAAAAATAACTGCCTTTGTGGCAAATGTTGTGTTCTTCGTGCATTATTCTGTTTAGAATACGGAATAACACACAGTATCTACCGAATAAGGCAGAGTTTATTTTTTGCTACTTTGGTAGCCCGTTATTTTTAGGTACGGAACTACGTACCTAAGGCAGAGTACTGTGTCTCTACACAGTTTCTGTCTTTGAGAGTTGTTATAGTTGTTATATTTAGTTAGTGTATTAAAAAAAAAGCTGTGCCTGCTTCATTAGCACAGCGTAGAATCATAATATTAAATTATAATTTTTTAATAATATATGCATTGTTGGATGCCTTAATAAATTTTTTATTAAAAACTTAGGCACACAGTTATAAAAACCTCTTCTGCTTGGGACAATCCTTTACTCTTTCGTATGCCAAAAAAGCGTCTTCGTTTGATTTTTGGCGGGAAAATATAGTGCGGAAGTCTTATTTTCTGCTCTTTTTATATTGATTACCTTATGATTTGGGGAAACACTTATAGTAACAGAGAGGCATGTTTCGTCTACTACTATATTTCCCTGCGTGGTATCTAAACTTACAACTACTTTTAGATTAAAACTTATGGCTAAACTCTTATTATAACTATATGTTACTCCTGTATCGGTAATTTTTTCACCCTTAGGATTGTTTTGAGTATAAAGTAAAGCATTAGAACTTTTCTTTTTACTCTACACAGATAATGTACGATGCTTGTTCCGATCTATACCAGCACCGGACTTCTGGGTGAGTTGAGTTTTTATAACTGCTATCTCATTAAAATTAACATTCATACTAAGATCTTGCTTATTATGAGCTTTTTCCTTAGTTTGCTTCCTGAAGCCAGAATCAACAGGTATTCGCCAACTAACCCTACCTTGTGTCATTCTAGTTTTAGTATAATGGTTAGGGATTTACTGTCTGCTGTAATTTTTTGTTCAACACAGTTTTTTCCGAAAATCCTAAAACTATTTCTACGTTACTCTTAGTTAAGCTTTTAAGAGTTGGTAAGGTTTCCATTTATAATCTTTCTATTTAAATTTTTATTCAATATTCTCTTTCATAAGTTATCGTGCACATGATTCTTATTCAATACTAAATGTATCATATTATATATAATTTGTCAAGATAATTTGTATATAATATAAATAGTAGTACTGCTTTTATAGTAAATTTTATCTATTGCTCACTTATTCTGCTAAGGTACGGAGTACGTATCCTGTTATAATCTGATACAATGTTAGAGCTAAAAAGATATCCAACTTTTGGCATATTACGGAAGTGGTTGCAAAGTGCAGAGCAGTGTAGTGTGCCCGAGGGTGTGGTTTGCATATAGTGGGAAGGTGCTATAGTGTCCGGAATTGCCAGAGTTTGGGCTAGTACGAAAGTGAGAAACGAAGTAAGCTGAGATGTGTCGGAATGAGGCAGAACTGAAGGTACAGTACTCCGTGTATCGAGCAGAAGAGTTGTCTATTCTGATTGAAAGTTAAATTTATTTAAGTAAACAGTAAACCTCCTACTTTTTGCGTAACCTATTAAAATAAGCCATGCGTTTTTGTAAATCTTTCTCAAAACCTAATTCAGAGGGGCTGTAGAACTCTTGTCTCTGCATTTTTTCTGGAAAAAAATGCTGCCCGGAAAAACGATGCAAACTGTCGTGATCATACTCATAACCTTTCCCGTAACCCAATTCACTCATCAAAGGAGTTGTAGCATTCATAAGATGTTTAGGAGGAAGAACATTAGAAGTTTTATCTGCCAAAGCTCTTGCTACTTTTTCTGCTAAATAAAGAGCGTTAGATTTAGGAGATAATGCTAAATATACAACTACCTCTGCTAAAGCAAGTGTTCCCTCTCTATCACCCAGTCTCTCATAAGCCTGCCAAGCAACAATACTTAGTTGTAATGCGTTAGGATCTGCCAACCCAATATCTTCAATTGCCATACGTACTAAACGCCTTGCCAGATAGTTTAAGTCTTCACCACCTTGTACCATACGATAAAACCAATAAAGAGCCGCCTGTTCATCACTGCCACGTACTGACTTATGTAAGGCACTAATTAGACTATAATGCCCTTCTTGTTTTTTGTCATACTGTGGCATTTTAGCACTCAAATAATCTAAAATTTTCTTCAAACTTAAACTTTCATAATTCTCCAGCAACAAAAGGCTCTCCATAAGGTTTATAAAATATCTTCCGTCTCCCCTGCTAAGTGCCATAATAGCCTCTTTTATCTCAGAACTAAGTAAGATTTTTCTACCTAAATGCTTTTCTATCCTTAGCAATAAAAGCTCTAAATCTACTTCATCTAATGCCTGTAATTCTAAAACCCTACATCTGGATAACAAAGCATTATTTAAATGAAAAGAAGGATTCTCAGTAGTTGCCCCAATTAGGATAATTTGTCCTAATTCTAATACTGGTAGAAATATATCCTGTTGTCTGGTATTAAATCTATGGATTTCATCCACGAAGAGTACGGTTTTATCAAAATATTTCTGTCGCTCTTTGGCTAAATCTATAGCCTGTTTTACATCCTGAGTACTACTGAAAATAGCTGAAATATTAATGAAGTTATAGTCGCATTCTAAAGTTAACAGCTTGGCAATAGTAGTTTTACCTACCCCAGGAGGTCCCCATAGAATAATTGAGAATAATTCTTTTTTCTCAATCATTTTGGCAATAATGCCCAAACCCCTGATAAGATGTTGCTGTCCGACTACATCTTCAAGACTCTGTGGACGAATTTGCTCGTATAAAGGAGCATTTTTATTATAATTTCTCTCTTTAGGTGAGATTTCTGTGTTTTTACTCATGTTTCTCTGTCCTGTATACGAAATACTCTACTCTCCGGAATCGGCGTTTCCTCATAAATCAGCTCAGTAATTTATAGCATCTTCCCAAGAGCAATCCTTTTCCTAATACCTTGCTTGCTACAATAGTGTGTACTCCTTACTGCAGGCAGGATAGTATGCTTAAACACACAAAGTCTGCCTTGAAGGTATGATAGTTATTATGTAATTATTTATTAATATTAAGCTCTATTAGATCGCCGTCTCTTTCAATAGTAATATTATATTTAGCAATACTCTTAGCTTTATTAAGTTCACGTAACATAGCAACTACGTTACCAACAGGTTCTTTGTTCACAGCTCTGATAAAATCCCCCTTCTTAATACCTATTTTAGAGGCAAAACTATTATTATTCACTTTATAAATAATCACCCCTTTAGTATTATTATTACTACTGATTTCATAAGCAACAGCCTGAGAGTTATTAGCAACACTTATCCCATCAAGCGGGGTATGAATATTAATTTCTATCATATCCCTAGGGATGTCTTCAGGAGGAGCTTCCGGAATAACTTCCAAAGTAAGATATTCTTCTGCTCTAAAAATATACACTTTTCTAACCTCATGCTCTTCACTGGAAGCAATAACTAAAGCAAGATCAGACATCGTATTTACTTCTTGATTATCTACCTTTAGGATAACATCACCTTTTTGTAGCCCGGCTTTATAAGCTGGTCCGGCTTTATAAGTACTAGCAACCAGCACCCCTTTGGGAATATCTAAGTTTAGTGCCTTTGCAATATTCACATTAACATTCGTTCCAGAAATACCAATCCAATATTTTCTTACCCTCTGCCCCTTTAAAGACCTATCCACAAATAATTTAATCACATCTGCAGGAATTGCAAAACCTATCCCATTATATGCTCCTTCTTTGGAGTAAATGGCTGCATTTATTCCTATGAGTTTAGCATCCGTATTAATTAGGGCTCCCCCTGAATTACCGGGATTTACCGCAGCATCGGTTTGAATTAAATTACCAAAACTTGAAATTAGATTATTCTTACTAGGCAGTGCTGAAACAATCCCAGCCGTAACTGTGTTCCCTATTCCGAATGGATTCCCCAAAGCTAAGACTAAATCTCCTATCTCTAAGGTTTTAGAATCCCCTACTTCAATAAAAGGGAATTTATCTTGAGAATCAATCTTGAGTAGTGATAAATCAATATCTTCATCACTAGCAATAATTCTAGCCTCATATTCACGCCCATCAAACATGATAATCTTAATAATATCCATATCTTTAATGACATGATTACTAGTAATAATTAAACCGTTAGAATTTAAAATAACCCCTGAACCAATGGAAATAGATGCCTTATTCCCGGTATTTAAAAATTGATTAAATGCCTCATAATTCGGAGTAGTATTGTTAGATTTAATGCTATAAATACTTACAACTGTATTGGCTACCATTTTTACTATCGGGGCAAAAGAAGTTTTTTTTATATCCTCTGCTCTTATCTGTTGACCCCAGAATATCGCACAAAAAAGTAATAGAAATATTCCTTTAGGATGCCCTCTAATCATACCCCTATTAATTACTTTGTTTATCATCTTGCTAATCCCTTTTCCTAAGTTTTGAAAGACACCTTGTGACGTTTACACAAACTTTCGTATACATACTTGTATTATACCACAAAACTAAAAAGAATAGGTGCTGAATTTGTTCTGCCTACATTCAGAGAAGACATAATTCTACTGTATTGAACTCTGCTATGCTACTCGTATTCTAAACTCAGGAACTGCTTTAGCACAAAGAATCTGACAAAAAGACTGCTTGTTATTATTATATTCATACTCTTAGAGAATGAATATAATAATAGGGATAATTACTTTAATTAAAGTTAACAATAATAAAATTATTATAAAATTTATTAAGCTAGTTTTTTTAGTATATTTATGTAAAGGCTTAATGAGTTTTTGATTAATAATATAAGCAACAACGGTATTAATAGCGGTTTCTAACGCTATAATCAAGATAGTTTGGTAAATTGTACTAACTTTGGTAGTCTCTGTTTGAAAAATCTCTGTTCCAAGAACTCCTACATTAAAAACCCCAGCATTAAGTAGATAAAAAATCAAGATAAAAACTAATTCAGATAAAATTATCCAAAAATTACTACTTAAATAACTGATTTCTTGTTTCTTTAGATTTAATGCATACTTCCCTATTAATAAAAATAAGGGAGTATAAATAAAAGATACTACTATTAGTAGAATAAAAATAATAAAAAATAAGTCTGCTAGCATTTATAAGCTATACTACTTTATAAGAAAATTACTGCTTAGCTGTGGGCAATTTTTTCCCTTGCTTGTTGTTCTGCAAATAAAGCTTTCTCTTTAGCTCCTTTGGCAGCAATATTTCTATCTACTAATTCAATTATTGCCATTGGAGCAGAATCTCCATATCTAAAGCCGGCTTTTAATACTCTAGAATATCCCCCAGATCTATCTTTATATCTAGTTGCCAATTCTGTAAATAATTTACCAACAATTGTATTATCTCTTAGGAGTGCATGAGCTTTCCTTCTAGTATGCAAAGTACTTTTTTTACCTAAAGTGATTAGCTTTTCTGCATAAGACCTTAATTCTTTTGCCTTAGGAAGGGTAGTTTTAATTTGTTCATTTACAAATAATGCTTTAGCTAAATTAGCCAATAAGGCTTTTCTAGCACTACTATCCCTAGATAACTTTCTGCCTTTAATTTTGTGTTTCATTTTTTAAACTCCTTTATTTCTAAAAAATTAGAAATTGTCTTCTAATTTTTTAGCTAATTCTTCAAGATTTTTCGGGGGCCAATCGGTTATCTGCATCCCTAAATGCAAACCCATTTTATTAAGTAAATCTTTAATCTCATTTAAAGATTTACGCCCAAAATTAGGCTTTCTAAGCATTTCAATTTCACTTCTTTGTACTAAATCTCCTATGAAATTAATATTGTCGGTTTTTAAACAGTTAGCAGAACGTACTGAGAACTCTAAATCATCTATTCTCTTTAACATGAACGGATGAAAAGGTAACTCCTCTTCTTTCTTTACTTGCTCTTTTGAGATAGGATCTACAAAATTCACAAATATGGAAAATTGATCCTGCAGAATTCTGGCAGCTAAACCTACAGCATTCTCAGGACTGATTGAACCATTAGTTACTACATCTAAAATTAATTTATCGTAATTGGTAACCTGCCCTACTCTGGCACTTTCAATTTTATAGGTAACTCTTAATACCGGCGAAAAAATAGAATCAATGAGAATTACATCTACGGGTTTTTCATTATTATCACCGGCTTCGGCAGCAACATAGCCCTTACCCACTGCTACATGTAAATCCATTTCAAATTCATAACCCTTGAGTACTTCACAAATTACTAAATCCTTATTAATAACGCTAATATTATGATCGCTACTTATATCAGCAGCAGTAATTACTTTAGGACCTTTTACCTTAATAGATAAGGTAGAACTGCTACCTGTTAAGGATTTAAGGTATAAATTTTTGATATTTAAAACAATATGTGTTACATCTTCTACTACTCCGGGAATTGAGGAAAACTCATGTAAAATATTTTTTATCCTAATTGAGTTTACCGCAACCCCTTGCAGAGAAGATAGTAAAACTCTTCGTAGAGAATTGCCTAAAGTAAGCCCAAAGCCTCTTTCTAAGGGGGCAACACTAAAACGAGCTTTATTTCCCTTTTCTAAGGATTGAATATCTAACTTTTCTGGTTTGATTAGGGTTAGCCAATTTTTATCTATCACGGATTCCTCACAATTTAATAACTATTACTATTTTTATTCTTTAATAAACTTTTAAATATAAAGCCTTATATTTATTAAGTTAACATTATACTCTTCTTTTCTTACTAGGTCTACAGCCATTATGAGGAATAGTAGTTACATCATGAATTGATGTAACTACCAATCCGATACTATGCAAAGCTCTCACCGCAGATTCTCTGCCAGAACCAGGACCGTTAATTAAGATTCCCACATACTTTAAACCATGTTCCATTGCTCTCTTTCCGGCATCTTCAGCAGCCATTTGTGCCGCAAAAGGTGTGGATTTTCTAGAGCCCTTAAAACCTTGTTTCCCAGCAGAAGACCAAGCAATAACATTACCCTGCATATCAGCTAAAGAAACCATTGTATTATTAAAAGTTGAACTAATATGTGCAACTCCTACCATGATATTTTTCTTCTCACTTCTTTTAATTCTCTGCTTTTTTTCAATCTTAGCCATTTTTATACCTTAATATATCTTAATTTATTTTTATTAACCCTTTGGTTGCTTTTTAGCGGTTATTATTTTGAGCAATGCAATTTTTTACCTTTTATTTCCGGTTTTTACTTTTAGCTATACAAACATTATTTTTTCTTACCCGCAATCGGACGCGACTTACCCTTTCTTGTACGAGCATTAGTATGAGTTCTCTGCCCTCTAACCGGCAAACTTTTCCTATGTCTTAACCCTCTGTAACAACCTAAATCTATTAATCTTTTAATATTACTGTGTACTACCCTACGTAGATCTCCTTCTACCATATGATCTTTATCTATAACTTCTCTAAGACGCAGGGTTTCTTCATCAGTAAGTTGTGCTACTCTAACACTTATAGGAATTTTTGCTTTCTCACAAATCTCAATAGCTGTTTTTTTACCTATACCGTAAATATAGGTTAATGCTATCTCTATTCTTTTTGCATTGGGAAGGTTAACTCCTGATATACGAGCCAAATTGCTACTCCTTGTTACTTTATAAATTATAAAACTTGTATATTATATAATAATACACTACTATATGTCAACCATACATTTCAATTTTTTAGTATTAAATTAATGGCTTTAGTGATATTTTCTATTCCTATAGTACCGTCAATCTTATAGCTAACATTTTTCTTTTCATAATATTCTATCATCGGCTTGGTTTGCTCAGAATATACTGCTAAACGATGCTTGATCGTAGCTTCATTATCATCTTCTCTCCTGATAAATTCTCCTGCCCCGCATACATCACATACCCCCTCAATCTTAGTAAGGTGAAAGTATTTATTATACACAGTATTACATTTTTTACAAGTATATCTACCTAAAATTCTTTTTATTATTATATCTGTAGCAACTTCAATCTCAATTAGTTGATATTTTTGAATATTTTTTTCCTCAAATAATCTTTCCAAACTCATTGCCTGTTGCATTGTTCTTGGGTAACCATCTAAAATAAAACCATTTTTACAATCTTCAACCGTTATTCTTTGGGAAAGTAGTTTAGTTATCAATTCATCAGGTACTAAACTACCAGTTGCTAACAAATCTTTAATATTACTCCCTAGTGTGGTACCTTGTTGTACTTCTGCTCTTAATAAATCTCCGGTGGAGAGATGCGGAATCTGATATGCTACTTTTAAAGAGACAGCCTGTGTTCCCTTGCCACTACCCGGAGCTCCGACTAAAATAATAACTATCATCTTTTACCCAACTTTGCTTTTTTCAGAATACTTTCATATTGATGTGAGATTAAATGTGATTGAATTTGAGTCATAGTATCAATGGTTACAGATACTACTATTAACAAACTAGTTCCTCCAAAATAAAAAGGTAATTCTAGTTTAGAAATTAAAACCTCAGGTAATAAACACACTACCACTAAATACACAGCCCCTATAAAAGTTAGGCGGTTTAAGATAAAATCTAAATAACTTTTGGTATCGACTCCCGGTCTGATGCCCAGTACAATTCCGCCGTGTTTTTTTAAATTCTCTGAAGTCTCCTGAGAGTTAAACACCACAGTTACATAAAAAAAAGCAAAAAAGATAATGAGCACCGCATATAGTACTAAATATAAAAGATTACCCCTACCCATATAAGTACTGATTAAATTCATAATAGGATTATCTGATTGATTTAAAAAAGTAATTAGAGTAACCGGCATTAAGAGAATTGAGCTAGCAAAAATAGGAGGGATAACTCCAGCATTATTAATTTTGAGCGGTAAGTAAGAAGTATCTCCCCCACTCATCATTTTATTACCCACTTGTCTCTTGGGATACTTAATCGCAATTTTGCGCTGGGAGGTTTCAAAGAAAACTACCCCATAAATTACTAGAACAATCATAATAAAAATACCTACAATCACAAAACCTGAAAGAGTCCCTTTTTCTCCTAATTGTAAAGTAGTAGTTAATGCTATGGGTAAATTAGAAACAATTCCTGCAAAAATTATTAAGGAAACCCCGTTTCCTATACCTTTTTCCGTAATTTTTTCCCCCATCCATAACACAAAAAAAGTCCCCGCAGTGAGGGTAATCATAGTAATTACTCTAAAAATCCAACCACCACTTACTACAGCCTTGCTTCCGTCAGCCCCAGAAATATTTTCCAAAGCAATAACTATGCCGAAGGCTTGAATCATACAGACCATAAAAGTTAAATAGCGAGTATATTGATTAATTTGTCTTCTGCCGGCTTCTCCGTCTTTTCTTAAATCAGCTAGAGTCGGTATAATAATTGTAAATAATTGCATCATAATTGAAGCGGCAATATATGGTACTATATTGAGGGCAAAGATAGTCATTCTACCTAAAGAACCTCCTGAGAACATATCAAATACTCCTAATATTCCCTGAGAATTTTGTTGTAAAAATTCGCTTAATACTAAAGGATTAATGCCGGGAATTGGAATATACGTACCTAAGCGGTAAACTATTAGCATACCTAAAGTAAAGAGTATTTTCTTTTTTAGCACTTGAGATTTTGAAAAAACATTAAAATTAAAATTAGAATTTGCTAAACTTTTAGCCATTAAACCCTCTTACCATTAAACTTTCTTATTTTACTACTGCTTTAAAAGCAACATTAGGATCAGAGATATTAACCTTTCCCCCTTGATTTTCTATGGCTTGTACTGCATTTTTTGATGCCTTACTCACCTCAATAATAACCTTAGCAGAAATGCTACCCTTAGCTAATAAGGCAATACCATCGTATCTGCCCTTGATAATTTTTTGAGTTCTTAATACCTCATAAGTAATAGTTTGTGCAATATCAATTTTACCTTTGGTAATCACCTGTTCTAAAATACTAAGATTCAAAACAAAATAATTCTTGGTAAAAGGATTAATAAACCCTCTTTTGGGAATTCTTCTATAAATAGGATTCTGCCCACCCTCAAATCCGATGCGAACTTTACCTCTGGCACGCTGCCCCTTATGCCCTCTAGTAGAAGTTTTCCCCATTCCCGATCCAATTCCTCTACCTACTCTTTTTCTAGCGTGAGTAGCACCTAGGTTATCTCTAATTTCATTTAATTTCATTTACTAATCCTTATAAATAACTATCTTACTAATTTATAACTTTTACTAGGTGAGCAATTTTATTGATCATTCCTCTAATAGCAGGAGTATCCTCTATTAGAGATATTTTATGCATTTTATTAAGCCCTAATCCTATTAGAGTTTGTTCCTGCTTTTTTGGTCTTCTAAGGATACTCTTTACTTGTTGTACTCTTAAAGTTTTATTATGTGTTTTTTCCATTTTTTCTATCTTTTTCATATCTAAATACCTTTTTTAAGTAGCTTTTATTAAATAGTTTATGTTTTAAAATACCTTTTATAACCGTTTTTTAAATATCTTTAAATTACTAAGCTTTAGAATTATTCTTTTCCTAGGTTATTTTCTCTAAGTTTATCTAGTTCTATTGCATCATTATCCATACTGCTAACGATAGCTTCCTCAACATTAAGAGTGGCATTATCATGTGCGTTTTTATGATGTTTACCTGCTATGATCTCACTAATTTTTTTACCGCGTTTATTAGCAACCACCCTAGGAGAGAAAGAGCTAGTTAAAGCTACAAGAGTTGCTCTAATCATATTATGCGGATTACTACTACCTAAGGATTTTGCCACCACATCTTGGATTCCCATAACCTCAAAAATAGCCCTCATGGCACCTCCTGCAATAACTCCGGTTCCAGCAGGAGCTGAACGTAATATTACTTTTCCCTTACTAAATTTTCCTATTATATCATGATGCAATGTTCTGCCTTCTCTCATAGGAATATGGATCATGGAAGATTTAGCAGTCTCAGTAGCCTTCCTTACGGCTTCGGGTACTTCCTTAGCTTTACCGGTACTAAAACCTATTTTACCTTTACCGTCTCCTACTACTACAATGGCTGCAAAGGAAAAACGTCTACCACCTTTTACAACTTTTGCTACCCTATTAACATAGACTAACTTTTCAATAAAGTCTATCTCTTTACTTTCTCTCTGTTTCTTTCTGGCTTTTGATGCCACAGATGCTATTGCCATACAATTTAACTCCTTAGAACTTTAATCCTTTTTCCCTAGCTTTTTCTGCTAAAGATTTAATCCGACCATGAAAAATATAACCGCTTCTATCAAACACTACTCTGTCAACTCCTGCTTTTAAGGCTTTTTCCGCAATGCTCTGCCCCACTATTGCCGCCGCCTCTTGATTGGAAGTATTTTTAACCTTAGCAACTTTTAGAATATCTTTCATAGTTTTATCTACAGTAGAAGTGGCAACAATGGTAATACCCTTAGTATCATCAATGATTTGGGCATAGATATGAAGCTTGGACCTAAATACAGCTAATCTTGGAATAGTGTTATTAACTTGTTTTAATTTATACCTACCGCGTTCTCTTCGACGCAAAAATAACTTTTTTATGGTATTTTTTATTTGCTTTTTCATCTTTATTTTTTCTTACCTTCTTTACGTAAAATAGTTTCATTTTCATATTTAATACCCTTACCTTTATAAGGTTCAGGCTTTTTATGACTTCTAATTTGTGCGGCTACCTGCCCTACTTTCTGTTTATCAATACCTTCTACATTAATATGAGTGGAATCTGTACAAGTAACTTTAATTCCCTTAGGAATTTGATATATTACTTCATGACTGAAGCCTAGATTTAGCACTAAATTATTACCCTGCACGACTGAACGATATCCGACTCCGATAATATGTAATTTATTAACAAAACCAACCGATACTCCGATTACCATATTATTAATAATTGCTCTAAGAGTTCCCCATAATTTTCTACTTTTTAAAGTTTTACTCACAGGACTCACTATTACTTGATTATTTTCTAAGACTATTTTAACATCATTACTACTATATTTAACTTGTAGTTCACCCTTTCCTCCTTTAACCTTAATCTCATCATTAGAGATTTCCACAGAGACACCGACTGCTAAGACAATGGGATTCTTACCTATTCTAGACATAACTCTTGTTTCCTTATTTTTCTACTTAATTCTTCTACTTAAAATACCGTACAAACAACCTCTCCACCAACATTTTGCTCTCTTGCCTCCGTATCAGAGAATACCCCTTTTGAGGTTGAAACAATTGAAATACCTAGACCGTTATAAACTAAAGGTAAATCATTAACTGCAAAATATACTCTTCTGCTGGGTTTGGAAATACGTTTAATTTCTTTAATTACAGGTAATTTATTCTGATATTTTAATTCAACCTTGATTAATTTAATTTTAGGACGTACTTCTACTACGCTATAGGAATTAAGATAACCTTCTTTTACTAAAACATCTAAAACTTTTAAAGCAAAATTACTATGTAATACTTCAGTATGTTCTTTTTCCGCTAGCAAAGCATTTCTAATTCTTGCTAACATATCACTAATTATATCATTCATTATTTTAATAACTCCATATTTTACCAACTACCTTTAATAAGACCGGGAATCTCACCTTTGTTACCAAGTTCTCTAAGTTTATGACGACACATTTGGAACATTTTGTAATTACCCCTTGGTCTACCTGTTAACTCACATCTTAATCTATATCTAGTAGGAGAAGAATTTCGTGGTAATTCTGCTAATTTTAATCTAGCAACAAATCTTTCTTCAGAAGATAATGACAAATCTAATACCAAAGCTTTTAATCTGTTGCGACGAGGCAGATATTGTTTAATCATTCTTTGTCTTTTTTTATTTTTTTGAATTGAGCTTACTTTGGCCACACTTATTTCTCCGTATTATTTATTTTCTTGTTGCATATCTTGTTTTATAGCACTTGGCTTTAGATTTTCTTTTAGACCTTCTTTTACAACTTCCTTAACAAAAGGCATATTAAAAGCAATTAATAAAGATCTTGCCTCCGCATTAGTTTTAGCAGTGGTACAAATTGTAATATCCATACCACGAATCTTATCTATTTTATCATAATTAATCTCGGGAAAAACAATTTGTTCTTTTAAACCCATAGAATAATTTCCATAATTATCAAAACCTTTATTAATCGGGAGAGCTCTGAAATCTCTAACTCTGGGTAGAGCTATGGTAATTAATCTATCTAAAAATTCATACATTTTATCTGCTCTCAGGGTTACTTTACAACCAATGGGAATGTTTTCTCTTAATTTAAAAGCAGCAATAGCTTTTTTAGCTAAACAAATTACCGGTTTCTGACCGGTAATTAAGGCAAGTTCTTGAATTGCCGTATCTATTTTCTTTTTATCTAAGGTTGCTTCTCCTACACCCATATTAAGTACAATTTTTTCTAATTTAGGAACTTCCATAGAATTAGTATAATTAAATTGCTTGGTTAAAGCTTGAACTATTTTTTCATTATAATATTTTTTTAATCGTGCCATTATATCTCTCGCATTACTTAACTAATTAGGATTCCTGATTTTTTTGCTATTCTTACTTTTTTATCTCTTTCTATACTAAAGCCTACTCTGGTAGGTTTTTTAGATTTAGGATCTTCTAAAGCTACATTGGAAATATGTATAGGCATTTCTTTCTGAACAATCCCTCCAGTTTTGGTTTGAGTAGGTTTTTGATGCTTTTTAACTAGATTTATACCTGTAACAATTACTCTTCTCTCTTTGGGATATACTTTAGCTATTTTACCAGTTTTACCTTTATCTTTGCCACTGACAATTACCACTGTATCATCTTTTTTTAATTTTAATTTCATCATTTATAAAACCTCCGGAGCTAAAGAAATTATTTTCATAAATTTTTTAGCTCTTAATTCACGTAATACAGGTCCGAAAATACGGGTGCCTATAGGATCACCCTGATTATTTACTAACACAGCAGAATTTCTATCAAAACGAATGGAACTACCATCACCTCTTCTAATATAAGCAACGGTTCTTACTATTACGGCTTTCAAAACATCTCCCTTTTTTACTTTAGCATTAGGCATGGCATCTTGAATGCTTACTACTATTACATCTCCAACTGAAGCGGTTCTTCTTTTACTGGCACCTAAAACCTTAATACATTTGATTACCTTGGCTCCAGAATTATCAGCAACAAATAATTTTGTTTCTACTTGTATCATTTTAATACCTTAATTACTTACTTCCCATTTTTTATGTTTTGACAAGGGTTTTGATTCTAAAATTTTTACAGGATCACCTGTCTTATATTTATTTTTCTCATCATGCACCATATACTTTTTAGATCTTTTAATAAATTTTTTATATAACGGATGTTGGATAAATCTATCAACTTTTACTACAATGGTTTTATCCATCTTATCGCTCACCACAAAACCTTCTAAGCTACGTTTCGGCATATTATTCACTAACTCCTGTTACTTTTATTGCATTTAATTCTGTTTTTATTCTGGCTATATTTTTACGGATAAATTTTAGTTTCCCCAGATTTTCAAACTGCCCTGAGGTAACTTGAAAACGAATATTAAACATTTCTTTCCTTAATTTTAAAATTAATTCTTTTAAATCTTTAACCGATTTATTTTTTATTTCTAGTTTTTTTAACATTATAACCCCTTATTCCTCAATACTACGACTAATAAAACGAGTGGAAATAGGTAATTTTGCAGTAGCTAAAGCAAAGGCTTCCTTTGCAATATTCTGACTTACTCCATCTATTTCAAAGAGTATTTTACCAGGCTTTACTCTGCAAACCCATTCTTCGACACTCCCCTTACCCTTACCTTGACGAACTTCAGCCGGTTTCTTAGATACTGGAACATCCGGGGAAACTCTTATCCATAATCTACCAACTCTTCGCATATGCCTATTAATAGCTTTTCTACAAGCCTCTATTTGCCTGGCGGTGATTCTTTCAGGAGTTAGCGCTTTTAAACCGAATTCACCGAAATTAAGGTTAGTTCCTCTTTTTGCCTTACCATGAATCCTACCTTTATGAGCTTTTCTAAATTTTGTTTTTGCCGGACTTAACATTATTTTACACCTTATTCATAAAAATCATACTAATTACTTTATCTTTAAGTATTTAATCTTTTTTGGAGTCTTTAGATCCTACAATCTCACCCTTAAAGATCCACACCTTAATACCGCAAGTGCCATATGTTGTATGAGCAGTTGCTATACCATAGTCAATATCAGCTCTAAGGGTATGCAAAGGCACTCTACCTTCTCTATACCATTCCATTCTGGCTATTTCCGCACCACCCAAACGACCGCTACAATTTATTCTAATCCCTTCTACACCCATCTTTAAAGCCTGTTGTACGGCTTTTTTCATTACCCGTCTGAAAGAGGCTCTTTTTACCAACTGATTAGCTATGTTTTCAGCCACTAATTTGGAATCTACCTCAGGCTTACGTACTTCAATAATATTTAATTTTACATCATTGGATTTACTACGACTAATTAATTTTTTACGCAAACTTTCAATATCTACACCTTTTTTCCCAATTACTACTCCCGGTCTGGCAACATGTAAATTAATTACTAAACTCTTAGCAGAACGCTCTATCATTACCTTAGATACTCCGGCATCGTATACTTCTTTTTCTAAAAAACTTCTTATGGCGATATCTTCATGTAAAAGCTCAGCATAATTTTTATCGGCATACCAACAAGAAGACCATACTTTATTAATACCTAAACGCAGACCTATCGGATTACTCTTTTGTCCCATTATATGTTTTCTCCTTGTGCATTTTCTTTGCGTTCACAAACAATCATGGTTAAATGACTATAGGGTTTTAAAATTCTTACTCCTCTACCCTTGGCTCTAGGATTCCATCTTTTCATTACTAAACCTTTACCCACATAAGCTTCAGATACATATAATTTATCTATATCTAAATTATGATTATTCTCCGCATTAGAAATTGCAGACTCTAATACTTTTTTTACATCATGTGCGATTCTCTTTCTTGAGAACAATAATTCTTTTAATGCCTTTTCACAATCAAGTCCTCTAATACTTTGGGCTACCAAATTTAATTTTCTAGGACTTACCCTTAAGTTCTTAGCTAAAGCCCTTGCCTGATTTTTAGGATCTTCTTGTTCGGAACGTACTTTTTTTACCTTGATAGTTCTAGGTTTCTCTGATGTTTTAGCCTGCATAGTTTATTTCCTTTTAGCTTTCTTGTCCGCCCCGTGACCGTAATAAGTTCTAGTAGGAGAATATTCTCCTAATTTTTGCCCTACCATATCTTCGTTTATATGTACCGGCACAAATTTTTTACCATTATATACCCCAAAGGTTATCCCGACAAATTGCGGTAAAATTGTTGAACGACGAGACCAAGTTTTAATCATTTCATTTTTCTTATCGATCTTTACCTTATCAACTTTTTTAAATAAGTAAGCGTCCACAAAAGGACCTTTCCACACTGAGCGTGTCACGTAATTTTTCTCCTATTAATTATTTACTATAACGACGTCGTATAATAAATATTGATGTACGTTTATTACTTCTAGTTCTTTTACCTTTAGTAGGTTTCCCCCAAGGACTTACCGGATGCCTTCCTCCTGAAGTTTTACCCTCACCTCCTCCGTGGGGATGATCAACAGGGTTCATTGCAACTCCTCTAACTGTAGGTCTAACTCCTAACCATCTTTTTCTACCGGCTTTACCGTAATTAGCATTCTTACTATCACTGTTTGAGACCACTCCGATTGTTGCCATACAATCTATATGAATTAATCTAATTTCACCTGAATTTAATCTTAACTGGGCAAACCCTCGGTCTTTTCCGATTAACTGTGCATAAGCTCCTGCTGATCTGGCAAGTTGTGCCCCCTTACCTTTTTTTAATTCAAGATTATGCACAATACTACCAATAGGAATATTCATTAGTGGTAGAGCATTACCGACTTTAATATCAGCATTAGTACCACTCGTAATATTATCTCCTACTTTAAGGTCTTGGGGAGCGATAATATAAGATTTTTGCCCGTCTTCATAGAGTATTAAAGAAATAAAAGCATTTCTGTTAGGATCGTACTCTATAGTTTGTACAGTTGCTGTAATACCATGTTTAATTCTTTTAAAATCTATGATTCTATATAATCTTTTATGTCCGCCACCAATATGTCTAGTAGTGATTCTGCCATGATTGTTTCTTCCGCCTGTTCTATGCAAAGCAGTGGTTAAAAATTTTTCCGGTCTCCCTTTCCAAAGAGCTGTTTTATCTACTAAGATTAAACCTCTTTGTGCTGCTGTGGTTGGATTATATTGTTTTAATGTCATCTTACTATTAAACTCCTGAGGACAGATCTATACTTTGACCTTCTTTTATTCTTACAATAGCTTTTTTATAACTTTTTCTTGTACCTTTTTTGCCTTTAAAAATCTTAGTTTTTCCCTTCTGATTAATAATATTTACGGATTCTATTTCAACCTTAAAAAGAAATTCAATAGCAACTTTAATCTCAGCTTTGTTACTATCCATGGACACTTCAAAAGCTGTTTGATTATATTGAGATACCAAAGTTGATTTCTCGGTAATTAAAGGACGACGAATAACCTCAAAAATCCTCTCTTTACTTATTATAACTTTATTTATTGTAACATCAGTCATTATAGACGCTCCACTATAGAATTTATACTATCAAGAGTAAAAACTAATTTATTATGTTTTAAAATATCATATACATTTAATCCCATGCTTGGCAAAATGTCAATACCTATTATGTTAGCAGTTGCTTTTTTAAAATTAACATTTACATCAACTGCCGTAACAAAGAGAGCATTACTAAGTTCTAAAGCCTTTAATTTGTTAAGAGCTTCTTTGGTTTTTGAAACATCAAGCAACTTATCAATAATTATTAAATCTCCAGCTTTAAATTTTGCAACAATTGCACTTCTTAAACCTAACTGTCTTACTTTTTTTGGAAGAGAGTGACTATGATCTCTAACTAGCGGTCCGTGTACCACACCACCACCACGCATTTGAGCAACCCCTAACATTCCTTGTCTGGCACGCCCAGTTCCTTTTTGTTTAAAAGGTTTTCTAGTGGTATGTTTAACCTCAGATCTACCTTTAACTTTATGATTACCGCTTCTTGCTTTGGCTAATTGCCATCTTACAACCCTTGCCATGATATCAGTTCTAACCTCAGAATTAAAGATTAATTCATCTAATTCTACATCGCCTTCGGTTTTAGCACTTTCAAAATTTAATATACTGTGTTTCATAATCCTATGACCTTTTTATTGCTTCTGGTTCAAGCTTACTTAGTTTTGAATTTTTAGTTTGAACTTTCTTTTTTGCATCTACTATAGTTAGGATGCTATTTTTATGCCCGGGTACCGCACCTTGTAATAAAATTATCCGCTTTTGTTCATCTATAGCTATAACTTTTAAATTTTGTATGGTTACAGTGGCATTACCCATATGCCCAGCCATTTTTTTACCCTTAAATACTTTAGCTGGCTCCTGACGATGCCCTGTGGAACCATGAGACCTATGAGTAAGGGAAACTCCGTGACTGGCTCTTAGTCCTCTAAAATTATGACGCTTCATTACCCCAGCAAAACCTTTTCCGATAGAAGTACCTTGAACATCAACATAATTTCCTACAGAAAAATGATTAACTCCTAATTTAGTTCCTACTTCCAGCAAGTTTTTCTCACTGTCTATGCGAAATTCCTTAATGGTTTGTAAGGGTTCAATCCCAATTTTTGCAAAAAAACCTTTTTGTGGTTTATTAACTTTTTTTAAATTAGTTTTGCCATAACCTAACTGTAGAGCCATATAACCGTGTTTTTCATGTAATTTTTGAGAAATAACTTTGCAATTTTTTACTTCTAAAATAGTTACTGGTATATGTTTACCATTTGCATCAAATAATCTTGACATACCTAATTTTTCAGCTATTAAACCTGTTCTCATTTTTTATACTACTCCTTATAGCTTAATTTTCACATCTACCCCTGCAGCTATTTCTAACTTTAGTAAAGCTTCTATAGTTTGAGGATTCGGTTCAATTATATCTAGAAATCTTTTATAAATTTGTACTTCAAATTGTTCTCTGGATTTTTTATCAATATGCGGGGATCTTAACACTATGGGTCTACTTCTACGAGTAGGTAGAGGAATCGGACCACATACCTTAGCATTTGTTCTAAGAGTAGCAGAAACAATTTCCTCCACTGCTTTGTTTAATAAATCATAACGAAATGATCGTAATTTAATTCTTATATTTTGGTTAGTAGGCATAATTAGTTTTTCCTTTTTTTCTTTCAGCTAAAAATTTTTCTATCGGTTAATTCTTTTTAATGTTTAATCTTACTGTGTTTGTCTTAAGTAAGACATTACTGTTTTTCTTTGTTTCCTCTGCCTACTTTTTCTTTGTCTCTTCTACATTGGCTAAAACTTTTGTTACTATACCCGCTCCTACTGTCCTACCTCCTTCTCTTATCGCAAACTTTAATCCCTCACTCATTGCTATCTTCGACATTAAATGCACCCCAAACTTTACATTATCTCCAGGTAATACCATCTTCAGTTCCTCTCCGAACTCCAATCCTTCTGCAGTTACATCTGTTGTCCTAAAGTAAAATTGTGGCTTGTAATTACTTAAAAATCCCGTGTGCCTCCCTCCTTCTTCCTTTGTCAATATATATACCTCACACTCAAAATGATCATGCTCCGCTATTGAACCAGGCTTTGCTAATACCTGACCCCTCTCTACTTCTTCTCTCTTAGTTCCTCTCAACAATATACCTACGTTATCTCCTGCCTGCCCTCTATCTAACAACTTCCTGAACATCTCTACCCCCGTACACGTTGTCTTCTGCTTAGCCCTTAATCCTAATATTTCTATCTCCTCTCCTACCTTGATTATTCCCTGCTCTATCCTCCCCGTTACTACTGTCCCCCTACCTGATATCGAAAAAACATCCTCCACCGGCATTAAAAACGGTTTGTCTATTTCTCTCTTCGGTTCCGGTATCCCTTTATCCACCGCTTCCATTAATTTCTTTATCGCTTCCTTCCCTATCTCATCCTTCTTTCCCTCTAATGCACATAACGCTGAACCCCTTACTATTAAAGCCTTCTCTCCGTCAAACCCATAACTACTCAATAACTCTCTTAATTCTTCTTCAACTAAATCTAACATCTCTATATCATCTACCATGTCTATCTTATTCATAAACACTACTAACTCAGGTACCCCTACTTGCTTGGCTAATACTATATGTTCCCTCGTTTGTGGCATCGCTCCATCCGTCGCTGCTACTACCAATATAGCCCCATCCATCTGTGCCGCCCCAGTTATCATATTCTTTACATAATCCGCATGACCAGGACAGTCCACATGTGCATAATGTCTTAACTTCGTTTCATACTCTACATGTGATGTGTTTATTGTAATCCCCCTCGCCTTCTCCTCAGGTGCCTTGTCTATCTCTGCAAAGGTTTTTATTTCCCCTCCGTTCTCTTCCGCCATTACCTTCGTAATCGCCGCAGTTAACGTTGTCTTCCCATGATCTACATGCCCTATCGTCCCTATGTTCAAATGTGGCTTGTTTCTCTCAAACTTCTCTTTTGCCATCTCTTTCCTTCCTTCCTTCCTACGTCTCTTCTTCTTTTTCTTTGTTTCTTTTGTTAATTTTTGTTTTTCTTATTAGGGTTACTTATTTCTTTGATACTTGATTTTTAATATCCATAGCAATATTTTCCGGAACCTGTGCATAGTGGTCGAATTCCATAGAAAACTGTGCTCTACCCTTACTTAAAGAACGTAAATGACTGATATAACCGAACATACTAGATAAAGGCACTATTGCTGATACAACTTGAGCATTACCCCTAGACTGTATACCGCTAACCTGACCTCTACGACTACTTAAGTCACCCACCACATCACCGAGATGTTCTTCAGGAGTAATTACTTCTACCTTCATCATCGGTTCTAATAATTTTGGAGTAGCCTTATTCATACCCTCTCTAAAAGCAGCTCTTGCTGCTATTTCAAAAGCCAAAACACTGGAATCTACATCATGATAAGCACCATCATAGAGTTCTGCCTGAACATCCACCACGGGGTAACCGGCTACGATTCCCGAAGACATTGCACTACTTAAGCCTTTTTCTACACCGGGAATATATTCTTTAGGAATATTGCCACCTACTACTTTATTAATAAAAACAAAACCTTTTCCTGCCTCCAGCGGAGAAAATTTAATCTTAATTCTGGCAAATTGCCCAGCTCCACCACTTTGTTTTTTATGAGTATAATCTATATCAGCAAGCTTAGTAAAGGTTTCCCGATAAGCTACCTGAGGAGATCCTATATTTGCCTCTACTTTAAATTCTCTTTTTAATCTATCTACAATAATATCTAAATGCAACTCTCCCATCCCGGCTAAAATTGTCTGACCGCTTTCACCATCTGTTTTAATTCGTAAGGATGGATCCTCAGCCCCTAATTTTTGTAATGCTGTACCCATTTTTTCCTGATCAGTTTTAGTTTTAGGTTCTACTGCAATTTGAATAACCGGTTCCGGAAAGTAAATTTTTTCTAAAATAATCGGCTTTAAGGGATCACATAGCGTATCTCCTGTAGTGGTTGCTTGAAGCGATACTAATGCTACAATGTCTCCGGCTTCTGCTTCAGTAATATCTTGACGCTCATTAGCATGCATTAAAAGCATTCTGCCCACTCGTTCTTTTTTGCCACCTTTAGAAGAATTTAATAAACTCATACCCTTGCTTAACTTACCAGAATAAACTCTACAAAAAGTTAAGGTACCTACAAAAGGGTCGTTCATAATTTTAAAAGCTAAAGCTGAGGTTGCCTCATCGGCACTTTGACGCCTAGTAATTTCGATACTCTCATCATTATAATCAATACCTTTAACATCAAGCATATCCGTTGGTGCTGGTAGATAATCCACGACTGCATCTAAAAGAGTTTGTACTCCTTTATTCTTAAAGGCGGAACCGCACAGAATAGGTACAAATTTACTTTGCAGAACTCCGCTACGAATACATTTTTTTAAGTCAACAATATCTATCTCTTTACCTTCTAAATAAGTCTCTGTTAGAGCATTATCTAATTCTACGGCTTTTTCTATTAAGGCAAGCCTGTACTTAGCTGCGGTTTCTTTTAAGTTTGCTGGAATTTCTACCTCATTAAATTTTGCACCCAACTCTTCATTTTCCCAGATTATAGCCTTATTTTCAACTAAATCTATAACTCCACTAAAATCAGATTCTTTACCGATTGGCAACTGAATAATTAAAGGAGTTGCACCTAATCTATCAATTATCATTGCCACACATTTATCAAAATCAGCACCGGTCCTATCCATTTTATTAATAAAACACATTCTAGGAACATCATATTTATCCGCCTGCCTCCACACTGTTTCAGACTGTGGCTCCACCCCTGATACTCCGTCAAACACTGCCACAGCTCCGTCTAAAACCCTTAAGGAGCGTTCTACTTCTATAGTAAAATCAACATGACCTGGTGTATCTATAATATTAATTCTGTGCTCATTCCAAAAACAGGTGGTTGCTGCAGACGTAATGGTAATACCTCGTTCCTGCTCTTGCTCCATCCAATCCATAGTGGCAGTACCCTCATGTACTTCTCCTATCTTATAGGAACGCCCCGTATAGTATAACACCCGCTCAGTAGTAGTAGTTTTCCCAGCATCAATATGTGCCATGATACCGATGTTTCTATACATATTTAAAGGAATTTTTTTATTTTCAGACATCTTCTTAGCAACTCTCTACAATTTTACCAACGATAATGTGCGAAAGCACGATTTGCTTCTGCCATTTTGTGAATTTCTTCTTTTTTTCTTACGGCAGAACCTTTGTTAGCAGCAGCATCTAATATTTCAGCACAAAATCTCTTTACCATGGTTTTTTCGGACCTCTTTCTTGAAAAATCAATAATATAGCCGATAGCCAAGGCGTTTCTTCTTTTTGCACGAACTTCAACTGGAATTTGATAGGTAGAACCTCCAACCCTACGGGCACGAACTTCTACGGAAGGCTTTACATTCTCAATTGCTTCATGCAGAATCTCTACTGAGGATTTAGTATTACTTTTACTTTGAATTAAATCTAAAGCCTCATACATAATTTTTTCAGCAACTGATTTTTTACCATCATACATCATACAATTAATAATCTTGCTAATTAGAGTATCTCCAAACTTAGCATCAGGTAATACCTCACGTTTTTGTGCGGAATGACGACGAGACATATATTATTTTCCTCTTTTCTTTTATATTTCATTTATTTGTATGTTTACTTATTCTTAGGTTTTTTAGCACCGTATAAAGAACGTCTTTTCCGCCTTTTTTCAATACCTTGGGTATCTAAACAGCCTCTCACTATATGGTAACGGCATCCCGGTAAATCTTTTACCCTACCACCCCTGATTAATACAACAGAGTGTTCTTGTAAATTATGACCTTCTCCAGGAATATAAGCCGTTACTTCAAAACCATTAGTCAACCTTATTCTAGCAACTTTTCTAAGAGCAGAGTTAGGTTTTTTTGGTGTAGTAGTATAAACTCTAATACATACTCCTCTTCTTTGAGGGCATCCCTGTAAAGCCGGAACCTTATTTCTTACAATTACACTTTCCCGTGGTTTCCTAATTAGTTGGTTAATAGTTGGCATATTTTTGCTACCCTTTTAATTTGTTTCTCTTAAATGTTTATTATAAAAAGTATTATATATTAAGGCTTATTAAGTGATACTCATAAGACTTAATATGTAATATTTATACTAAAATTACACATAGTGTACATATTACCTAAAAATAAAGTTAATTACAAGTAATATTTATACTTTTTTTTCTGTATTTTTGTCTACAGCATTTTTATTTTCAGCTTTATATTTTTTTACTATAAATCCTGTTCCTACGGGAATTAATCTACCTACGATAATATTTTCTTTTAAGCCTTCTAATTTATCATCTTTACCGATTAGAGCCGCCTCAGTAAGAATTTTAGTGGTTTCTTGGAACGAAGCCGCAGAAATAAAGGACTTAGTTTGTAAAGAAGCCCTAGTAATACTTTGTAAAATAGTAATATATTTTATAGGTTGTAAATGTTTACTTTCAAGGTCTTGATTCTCCTCTACAGCCTTGATCCTATCAATTGTTTCCCCTACAATGTAATTAGAATCCCCTGAATTAGTAATTTCTATTTTTTGTAACATCTGACGCACTATTACCTCTATGTGTTTATCACTAATAAGCACACCCTGCATTCTATAAACTTCCTGTACTTCATTAACCATATAATCAGCTAATGCTTCCATACCTTTAGTTCTTAGGATATCATGCGGATTAATTGGACCATCAGTTAATTGTTCTCCCTGCTCTATTGTATCTCCCTCATAGACTAACAATTGTTTATCTTTAGGAATGATGTATTCAAAGGCAATTTCGCTATTTTGTTTAGAGGTTACAATTAGAGTTCTTCTGGTTTTATAATCTTTCCCATATTCCACAATCCCTGTAACATCGCTCACTATGGCAGCATCTTTATATTTTCTTGCCTCAAATAATTCAATAACTCTTGGTAACCCTCCGGTTATATCTCTGGTTTTAGCATAATCTCTGGGTAGTTTAGCAATTACATCGCCAGGTTTAACCACTTGATCATTATTGACTGAAATAATTGTGCTTGGAGATAACATATAATTAGCCTCAAGAGCTTTATTAGTTTTACTTGCTTTTTTATCAGAATGTTCTACCACAATTCTAGGCTTTAAGGCAGATCCCCTGCTTTGTTGTTTCCAATCCATTACAACTTTTGAGATAATCCCAGTATCCTCATCAATCTGCTCTACTATGGATAAACCCTCAATTAAATCTGCATAATGAATTATTCCCTCGGATTCAGTAATTACCGGAATAGTAAAAGGATCCCATTCTGCAAGTTTATGGTCAAAATCTACTTTACTACCTTCCTCTACATAAACCTTACTACCGTAAGGAATCTTACTTCTAAACCTTTCCTGACCTCGTTTATCCTTAATAATAATCTCGGTATTTCTTGCCATTACAATACTAACACCCTCACTATTCATAATTAAACGACTATTTCTTAAACTAACTACCCCTTTAATAGGTGCTTCTATAGAATTTTTTTCAGCCATCTTTTGTACAGCCCCCCCGATATGGAAAGTTCTCATAGTTAGCTGAGTTCCTGGTTCCCCGATAGATTGAGCGGCAATTACCCCTACGGCTTCACCAAGACTTACCAAATAACCTCTGGCAATATCTCTACCATAGCATTTTCTACAAATTCCTATTTTCTCATTACAAGTAATAACTGAACGTACTTTTATTTTCTCCACACCACTATTATTCATAATCTGTAGTAAATTCTCATCTATATAAGTACCTGCAGAGATTACAACCTTTGAGGTTTCAAAATCTACAACATCCTCTAAAATATATCTACCTAAAGCTCTATCACCAATGGAGGCTACTATTTCTCCGCCTTCTACCACTGAAGTAATAGTAATTCCCTCCTTGGTACCACAATCCTCAGAAATTACAATACAATCTTGGGCTACATCTACTAATCTTCTAGTTAAATAACCAGCATTTGCAGTTTTTAATGCAGTATCGGCTAAACCTTTTCTGGCTCCGTGGGTTGAATTAAAATATTCTAATACCTGTAGACCTTCTTTAAAATTAGAAATAATTGGAGTTTCAATAATTTCCCCTGAAGGTTTTGCCATTAAGCCTCGCATTCCGGCTAATTGTTTCATTTGAGCAACAGAACCCCGTGCACCAGAATGTGCCATCATATAGACAGAATTTAGCGGTTTACCAGATTCTACCTTAACCATTTCCTTCATCATTTCATCGGCAACTTTGTTAGTACATAAAGACCATTCATTAACTATTTTATTATATTTCTCACTTTGGGTAATTAAACCCTCAAGAAACTGATTCTCGTAATCTCTAACCTTTTTCTCGGTATCCTGCACCAGAGTAGTTTTCTTTTTAGGAATGATTAAGTCATCTTTTCCGATAGAAATTCCGGCCTTACAAGCTGCACTAAATCCTAATCTCATAATATTATCTACAAATTCCACCGTGGCTTTTTGCCCACAACCACGATAGATAGTATCAATTAAGTTACTAATTTCTTTTTTAGTTAATAATTTATTGATTGATTCTATACTAATTTGAGAATCTTTAGGCATAATTTCAGCAAGTATTAATCTGCCTGGTGTGGTATCTAATAATTGAACCACTGCTTTACCTGTAGAATCGATTGTTATATGTCTGGCTTTAATTTTACTATGAATATTAATTACTTTATGATCGAGAGCTGTTTCTACTTCAGGTAAATTAGCAAAAATCTTACCTTCTCCTTTTTCACCGTCTATGGCAATAGATAAATAATACAAACCTAAAATAATATCTTGGGAAGGCACAATAATTGGACGTCCATTTGCCGGGCTTAAAATATTATTGGTAGACATCATTAAAACCCTAGCTTCAAGTTGTGCCTCTAAGGATAAAGGTAGATGTACTGCCATTTGGTCTCCGTCAAAATCTGCATTAAAAGCTGCACATACTAAGGGATGCAAATGAATTGCTTTGCCTTCTATGAGTTTTGGTTCAAATGCTTGAATTCCTAATCTATGTAGCGTAGGAGCTCGGTTTAATAATACCGGATGTTCTTTAATAACTTCTTCTAAAATATTCCAAATTTCCGGACGCTCTTTCTCTACCATGCGTTTGGCTACTTTAATAGTAGAGGCTATGCCGTAGAGTTGTAATTTTGAATAAATAAAAGGTTTAAAGAGTTCTATAGCCATTTGTATGGGCAATCCGCATTCATGTAATTGCAAATAAGGACCAACTGTTATCACTGAACGTCCGGAATAGTCCACTCTTTTTCCTAAAAGATTTTGTCTGAATCTGCCTTGTTTTCCTTTGAGCATATCAGAAAAAGATTTGAGAGGTCTTTTATTGCCATCGGTAATTGGATTATTTTTACGGGTATTATCAAATAACGCATCAATTGCTTCCTGTAGCATTCTTTTTTCATTACAAATAATAATATCAGGAGCCCCTAATTCTAAAAGCCTTTTAAGACGATTATTTCTATTAATTACCCGTCTATATAAATCATTTAAGTCAGAGGTAGCAAAACGTCCGCCATCTAGAGGCACTAATGGTCTTAATTCAGGTGGTATTACCGGAAGTACGTCTATTATCATCCATTCCGGACGGGTAATAGAATTCATAAAGCCTTCTACAATTTTTAATTTCTTAATAATTTTCTTCTTCTTAAGGTCTGAAGTTACTGTTTGTAACTGAACTCTTAGTGCTTTTGCCTCTTCAGTTAAATTAATATTCTGTAAGAGTTCCTTAATAGCCTCTGCTCCCATCCCAGCTTTAAAGGCAACTTCACCGAATTTATCAACCATATGATTATATTCATCATCATTAATAATTTGGTTAACTTTTAAGGAAGTAACCCCGGCGTCTATTACTATATAACTTTCAAAATATAACACCCTCTCTAATTCTTTGGAGTTTAAATCTAACAATACTCCTATTTTAGAAGGTACGGATTTTAAGAACCAAATATGAACCACCGGAGCGGCTAATTCTATATGACCCATCCGTTCTCTTCTTACTTTTTGCATGGTAACTTCTACCCCGCATTTTTCACAAATAATCCCCTTATATTTCATACGTTTATACTTACCACATAAGCATTCGTAATCTTTTACGGGACCAAAAATTTTAGCACAGAATAAACCGTCTTTTTCAGGTTTAAAAGTTCTATAATTAATGGTTTCAGGTTTTTTAACTTCTCCGAACGACCAAGACCTAATTTTTTCCGCACTGGCTACTGAAATAGATATCTTATCAAAATCTTGTACACTTTGTTCTTTATCTAACATTTTCATAATATCACTATTGTTAACCATTTATTTTACTCCTAATTTTTTAATTCTTTTTCATATCTAAATCTAAACATAAAGACCGTAATTCTTTTACTAATACATTAAAAGATTCAGGAATACCGGTTTTAAAGGTTTCATCCCCTCGAATTATAGATTCATACACTCTAGTCCTACCAGCCTGATCATCGGATTTAACCGTTAACATTTCTTGTAAAGTATATGCTGCTCCGTAAGCCTCTAATGCCCATACTTCCATTTCACCGAAACGTTGCCCTCCGAACTGAGCTTTACCTCCCAATGGCTGCTGAGTAATTAAACTATACGGACCGATAGAACGGGCATGGATTTTATCATCAACTAAATGATGCAGTTTTAACATATACATATAACCAACTGTTACTTTTCTTTCAAAAGTTTCTCCTGTTCTACCATCTACTAAATTTACCTGCCCAGAGGTATCTAATTTACATAATTCAAATAAATTATTAATATCAGATTCTTTAGCACCATCAAACACCGGTGTTGCTACTGGCAGACCTTTCTTAATATGCTCAGCTATTACTATAACTTCCTCATCAGTTAATTGTTGAATAATAGCATTTTCATTATGCCCATAGACTTTTAGTAAATATTCTCTAAGGTTATCGGGTTTAATTTTTTGAGTCCTATACTGCTCCAATAGTAACGTAATCTCTTTACCAACATTAGCACAGGCATACCCTAAATGTACTTCTAAGATTTGCCCCATGTTCATACGCGAAGGCACTCCTAAAGGATTTAAACACATATCAACCGGAGTTCCGTCTTCTAGATAAGGCATATCTTCAATAGCTAATATTTTAGAAACTACCCCTTTATTACCGTGACGTCCTGCCATTTTATCACCGGGTTGTAATTTTCTTTTTACCGCAATAAAAACCTTAACCATCTTTAACACACCTGAGGGTAAATCATCCCCTTTTTGTAAGTGAGAAATTTTTTCCTGATATTGCTCTTGTAATTTAGCAATAGCTACCTCAAAATTTGATTGCATTTCGTCTATTTTTTGCATAACTGTTTTTTCGTTAACAGTAATTTTAAAACAATCCACAATACTGAGTTTTTCTAACTTATCTTTGGCAAGCACACTACCCTTAGCTAAAGCCTTCGCGCTTATTACAACTTGTCCTTCTAATAATTCTAGTATCTGCATTTTATAGCTAGCTTCAATTATGGCATACCTATCTTCTCTATCTTTAGAAAATACTTCTAATTCTTTACGCTCAATTGCTTGACTTCTACTATCTCTCTCAATTCCTCGTCTAGAGAAAACTCTGACTCCGATTACTGTACCATATACCCCGGAAGGTACTTTTAAGGAAGTATCTCTAACATCTGAGGCTTTCTCTCCGAAAATTGCTCTTAAGAGTTTTTCCTCAGGAGTTACTACATTTTCTGCTTTAGGAGTAACTTTACCCACTAAAATATCACCAGGTTTCACCTCTGCTCCCATTATCACTACGCCGGCTTCATCTAAACTCTTAATTGAGTCTTCTCCAACATTGGGAATATCAGAGGTAATTTCCTCAGCTCCAAGTTTAGTATCTCTAGCTAAAACCTCAAATTCTTCAATATGAATAGAGGTAAAAACATCTTCTCTTACAATACGCTCGGATACTAGAATAGAATCCTCAAAATTGTACCCATTCCAAGGCATAAAAGCCACTAAAATATTCTTACCCAGTGCTAGTTCCCCTAATTCAGTGGAAGGACCGTCTGCTATGATATCACCGATTTGGATATACATACCTGACCTAACTAACGGAGTTTGATTAACACATGTATTATGGTTAGAACGTTGAAATTTTTTCAGAGAATAAATATCCACATCAATTGTATGCCCGTTCTTATCTACTACCCTGATTACTACTCGGCTTGAGTCTACATGATAAATATACCCTGCTCTTTTAGCAATCACGGCAGAACCAGAATCCTTGGCAACAATCGCCTCCATACCGGTTCCCACAAAAGGAGCCTCCGGCTTTAATAAGGGTACGGCTTGCCTTTGCATATTTGAACCCATTAGTGCCCTGTTAGCATCATCATTTTCTAAAAAAGGAATTAGGGAAGCTGCTACTGAAACCAATTGTTTCGGAGATACGTCCATATAGTTTACTTCTTCTTTAGCACATAGTATAAATTCACCGTTTTTTCTACAACTAATCTGAGTGTCAGTTAAATACTGTGAAACATCTATATTCGCGGTAGCCTGGGCAATAACATTATCTCCTTCCTGAGAGGCCGTCATATAATGAATTTCATTCAAAACCTTACCGTTTTCTACCTTATTATAAGGTGTTTCTAAAAAACCGTATTTATTTACTCTGGCATAGAGTGCCATAGAATTAATTAAGCCTATGTTTGGACCTTCCGGCGTTTCAATCGGACAAATCCTCCCATAATGAGTTAAATGCACATCCCTTACTTCAAAACTGGCTCTATCTCTGGCAAGTCCTTTCGGACCTAATGCGGAGAGTCTTCGTTTATGGGTTACTTCGGACAAAGGATTAGTTTGATCCATAAATTGTGATAATTGTGAGGTGCCAAAAAATTCTCTGATAATTGCCTGAATAAGTTTTACGTTAATAAGATCTCCTGGTACGGAATTCTCAGCATTCACCATTTTTTCTTTAACTGATTTTTCTAACCTTACTAAAACATTTCTTAATTCACCCTCAAGAAGTTCTCCGATAGAGCGAATCCTCCTATTTCCCAAATGATCAATATCATCTACTGTATTTTTACCGTCTTTAATAGAAATTAAATGTTTAATAACCGCAATAATATCATGCTTGGTTAGAATTGTATAATCCTCAGGTAAATCAAAGGCAAAGCGTTCATTAATTTTTACTCTCCCTACCTCAGAGAGATCGTACCTTACATTATTAAAAAATAAACTGTGGAATAACTCCTCTGTTACCTCATTAGTTGAGGCTTCTGCAGATTTAACAACTTTATAAATTTCTTCTAATGCTTTATCTCGGGTATCATTTTTATCTTGTAATAAAGTATTAAGAATGTACGGACCCACAGTGATATTATCAATTAGTAAAAATTCAAATTCGCTGATTTGATGTTCTACTAAGATTGCCAAAACTTCTTTGGTAATTTCAGCACCTGCCGGAATTAAGATGGCATTCTTGACATCCATTATATTATTGGCAATATTACGCCCTAAAATCTCATCTTCGGGTACTATTACTTCTGAAACATTAAGTTTTTGGATTTTTCTTAAGAAACCATGATTAATAGGCGTATCTGCCTTAATAACCAAAGTATTATCTGTAGCGTTTATTAAATTAAAAGTTAATTTCTTCCCTTTATAAAAGTCTGGAATGAATTTAATTATCCAGCCACTTTTAGTTTTTTTACAATAAGATTTCTCATAAAAAGTAGCTAAAATTTCCTCCGTAGACATACCGCTAACTAAGGGAGTGTCTAAGGTTTTATTCTCCTTTGCAGCTTTAACACGTAACCCTTCGGATCTGGCACTATCTAAAGCCCTTAGAAGAGTGGTAACCGGAAATTTTTTTCTTTTATCGATTCTAACATAAATAGTATCTTTTGAATCAAATTCAAAGTCTAACCAAGAACCCCTATGAGGAATAATACTAGCACTATATAAGAGTTTACCATTAATATTGGTTTTCCCTTTATCATGATCAAAGAATACTCCAGGAGATCTATAAATTTGTGAAACAATTACCCTCTCAGTTCCATTAATTACAAAAGAGCCATTACTAGTAATTAGAGGAATATCACAAAGATATACATCTTGCTCTTTAATATCTTTTACAGAAATTGTTCCTGTATCTTCATTAACTTCATTAGTAATTAATCTGAATTTAGATATTAAAGGCAAACCATAACTAACCCCTCTTTGCTTACATTCCTCTACATTATATTTAAGATTATCAAAATTATATTCCACAAATTCCAATACCAACTTAGCATCATTGCTATAAATTGGAAACATTGTTGCTAAAACATTCTGTAAGCCGATTTTCTGCCGTTCCTGCTTTTTAGAATCAAGTTGTAAAAACTTATCATAGGATTTTTTTTGCATTTCAATGAGGTCGGGAATTACTTCAATGGATTTAATTTTACTATAATCACGACGAATTTTGGGAATATTTGAAGAAATAAATTTCTGCATTAGATTTGTGTATCCTTACTAACTATTAAAATTTAATTTATTCTTGAACATGCCACTATGCAAAGATTTACACACTTATTTTCCCGATTGTGGCAATCTATTTAGTTTAAGTGTGTATATAATTATTGAATTTAAGCAAATAACTTAAAAATTAAAAAAGAAAAAATTATTTCATTTCTACTTTAGCACCGACTGCTTCTAAATCAGCTTTAATTTTAATAGCTTCCTCTTTTTTAATTTTTTCTTTAATCGGTTTTGGAGCAGCCTCTACTAAATCTTTAGCTTCTTTTAACCCTAAAGAAGTTATAGTTCTTACTACTTTAATAACTTCTATTTTTTTCTCTCCAAATGAAGTTAAAATAATATCAAATTCAGTTTGTTCTTCGGTTGGTACTCCACCACCTCCTGCTACCGGGGCTACTGTTGCAACTGGGGCTACTGCTGATACACCCCAATGTTCTTCTAATTTTTTTGAGAGCTCTGCTGCTTCCATTACGGTTAATTTTGAGAGTTCTTCAACTAATTTATCTAGATTTACTGACATATAATTTCTCCTGATTATGGTTAATAGTTAGTTTTATTGGTGTTATTTTTGTGAATAGGCATTAATTACTCTTGCTACTGCTGTTGCCGGTGTTTGGGTTAGTACTGCAAGTTTAGTGGCAGGAACTACAATTAAGCCTACTAATTTAGCTCTTAATTCATCAAGAGGCGGTAAACTTCCTAGAGTTGCCACATCTGAGCTACTTAGTTTTTTCCCATCATAAACTCCGCCGACAATTACTAATTTTTTATTAGTTTTAGCAAAATTACTCAGAACTTTAGGGGCTACTATAGGATTAGCCGACCACGCAATGGCGGTTGGTCCCTCTAACATATCACTAACTATCTCATTAGGAGTATCTTTTAATGCTATAGAAGCAAGACTATTTTTAGTAACTTTAATAGTAGCTTCTTCTTCTGATAGCTTTTTCCGTAGCTCATCTAATTCTGCAACACTTAGCCCTCTATAATGAACTAATACCAGTGATGATACTGTTTTAAAGGTATCTTTCAAATTAGCAACTAATTGTTCCTTTTCTAATCTTTTCACTTTTATCTCCTATTGGTTAATGGTTAATATTTTTTAATATATTAACCCTTTTAATTAAGGTTCTTATTCAAAAACCTTAACCTGCCCAGTGAGAATTAATTATTGCTCACTGTCTATTGTAGGAAATTTAAATATAAATTCAAATAAATTTATATTCCTACAGTCTCGGACAGGAATTCTTTATATTATGCTTGCTAAATTTAAACGCAAACCTGCTCCCATAGTTGAAGAAACAAATGCCACAAGTAAATATTGTCCCTTAGCACCCACAGGTTTTGCTTTATTTAATGCACTAATTAGAATTTTAATATTTTCTTCAAGATCTTTAGTTTCAAAATTAAGTTTACCCACACCCACATGAACTATTCCGGCTTTTTCTACTTTAAATTCAATCTGACCAGCTTTTACGGCTTTTACGGCTTCTATTACATTCATAGTAACCGTACCCAATTTCGGATTAGGCATTAAACCTTTAGGACCTAAGATTTTTGCTACTCTACCAATTAAAGCCATCATATCAGGGGTAGCAATACATCGATCAAAATTAATTCTTCCTTCCTCAATCTGAGAAATCAGGTCATCCGATCCTACAATATCAGCCCCAGCCACGGTTGCCTCAGCTGCTTTAGCATCTTTGGCAAATACTGCTACCACTATTTTTTTACCTGTACCTTTAGGTAAGTTAACTACTCCTCTAACCATTTGGTCTGAATGTCTAGGATCCACGCCTAACTGTATAGCTATCTCTAGGGTTTCTACAAACTTTACTTTACTGGTTTCTTTTAAAATATCTATAGCTTCAGCCAAAGTATAACTTTTAGTTTTATCTATTTTAGCAACTATTGCTTTTGATCTTTTTGTAACTTTTACCATCTATTAATCCTCTACAACCTCTAAGCCCATAGAAACAGCTGAACCTCTAATCATTAACATGGCACTATCTATATTATTAGTATTTAAATCTACTAATTTATCTTCTGCTATTTTTCTAATCTGACTATTTTTTATTTTACCTACAATAACCTTACCTGTGGTAGCAGAACCTTTTTGGAGGGCAACTGCTTTTTTAATATAATATGTAACGGGAGGGCTTTTAGTTATAAAGCTAAAACTTCTATCTTCAAAAACTGTAATAGTTACCGGAATTGGTGTTCCTTCCTCAAGACTTTGTGTATAAGCATTAAATGCCTTACAAAATTCCATAATATTAATACCTGCAGGACCTAAAGTAGAACCTAACCCCGCAGGATTAGCCTTCCCAGCGTCTATTTGTGATTTAATGTATGATTTTACTTTTTTTGCCATTTATTTTGTACCTTAATGCTTTAATATACTTTAATTTGTAGTGCAAGTTATTTCGTAACCCTTAGAGAATTACATATTTATTTTTTTGTGTCAATAAATAAATTATGTTTCTTTTTTTACCTGATCAACTTCTAAATCTACCGGTGTTTCTCTGCTTAAAACCATTACTGAGAGTTTTAATCTGCCTTTTTCGTGGTCTATCTCTGATACCAAACCTTTAAATCCGAGAAACGGACCATCTGAGATAAAAACTTCTTCACCGATATGAAAATCTATTTTACCATGTTTTTTCTCTCCAGGTTTATTAAAATTATGCACTTTAGCAATAAAGAATTCTAAATCCGTATCACTAACAGATTGCGGTTTAGGATTCCCTGAGGTTAGAAATCCTGATACCTTCTGTATATTTTTAATTAAATCTATGAGTTCATCCGTTAAATTAGCGTGCAGTAATACGTAACCTGGCAAACATTTTTTCTGTACTTCAATTTTTTTACCCCTTCTAATTTGTATTTCATCTTGGGTAGGAACTAAAATTTCCTGAATTTTATCTTGTAGATTTTTTTTTAAGAGCAAATCGTTAATTTCATTAATAACCAAATTCTCTGAGCCAGCATAAACTTGCAATACATACCATTTGTAATTACTATCTTGCTTAGTAGTATTTGTAGTAGAATTAATGTCAGTCATCTAACCTCCCAAACCCAGAAAAAATGTTACTGCCGTAGAGAGTAACCAATCTACCAGAAAAAAATATATTGCAGTTATAACAACCATTACAAATACCATTCCTGTAGACATTAATGCTTGCTTTTTATCTGGCCATGTTATTTTGCTAAATTCCTGCCTAACTTGTTTTAAAAACTTAATAGGGGTTACTTTTGACATTGTAATTCTTTATATTCCTTTAATTTATTTTGATTAAAGTATAGAATAACTGGCAGGAGAGGAGGGATTCGAACCCTCAACCCTCGGTTTTGGAGACCGATACTCTACCAATTGAGCTACACTCCTAGTACTTAAATATCTTTAAGTTAGTTAATTCTTTTTAATGTTTAATCTTACTGTGTTTGTCTTAAGTAAGACATTACTGTTTTTCTTTGTTTCCTCTGCCTACTTTTTCTTTGTCTCTTCTACATTGGCTAAAACTTTTGTTACTATACCCGCTCCTACTGTCCTACCTCCTTCTCTTATCGCAAACTTTAATCCCTCACTCATTGCTATCTTCGACATTAAATGCACCCCAAACTTTACATTATCTCCAGGTAATACCATCTTCAGTTCCTCTCCGAACTCCAATCCTTCTGCAGTTACATCTGTTGTCCTAAAGTAAAATTGTGGCTTGTAATTACTTAAAAATCCCGTGTGCCTCCCTCCTTCTTCCTTTGTCAATATATATACCTCACACTCAAAATGATCATGCTCCGCTATTGAACCAGGCTTTGCTAATACCTGACCCCTCTCTACTTCTTCTCTCTTAGTTCCTCTCAACAATATACCTACGTTATCTCCTGCCTGCCCTCTATCTAACAACTTCCTGAACATCTCTACCCCCGTACACGTTGTCTTCTGCTTAGCCCTTAATCCTAATATTTCTATCTCCTCTCCTACCTTGATTATTCCCTGCTCTATCCTCCCCGTTACTACTGTCCCCCTACCTGATATCGAAAAAACATCCTCCACCGGCATTAAAAACGGTTTGTCTATTTCTCTCTTCGGTTCCGGTATCCCTTTATCCACCGCTTCCATTAATTTCTTTATCGCTTCCTTCCCTATCTCATCCTTCTTTCCCTCTAATGCACATAACGCTGAACCCCTTACTATTAAAGCCTTCTCTCCGTCAAACCCATAACTACTCAATAACTCTCTTAATTCTTCTTCAACTAAATCTAACATCTCTATATCATCTACCATGTCTATCTTATTCATAAACACTACTAACTCAGGTACCCCTACTTGCTTGGCTAATACTATATGTTCCCTCGTTTGTGGCATCGCTCCATCCGTCGCTGCTACTACCAATATAGCCCCATCCATCTGTGCCGCCCCAGTTATCATATTCTTTACATAATCCGCATGACCAGGACAGTCCACATGTGCATAATGTCTTAACTTCGTTTCATACTCTACATGTGATGTGTTTATTGTAATCCCCCTCGCCTTCTCCTCAGGTGCCTTGTCTATCTCTGCAAAGGTTTTTATTTCCCCTCCGTTCTCTTCCGCCATTACCTTCGTAATCGCCGCAGTTAACGTTGTCTTCCCATGATCTACATGCCCTATCGTCCCTATGTTCAAATGTGGCTTGTTTCTCTCAAACTTCTCTTTTGCCATCTCTTTCCTTCCTTCCTTCCTACGTCTCTTCTTCTTTTTCTTTGTTTCTTTTGTTAATTTTTGTATCAATATTGTAACAAAAATCAATAGTTATTCAATACCTATTTTCAAGCATGGAGCGGGTGAAGGGAATCGAACCCTCATCTTAAGCTTGGAAGGCTTCGGCTTTACCACTAAGCTACACCCGCTTACATATGGTGGAGGCGGTAGGATTCGAACCTACGTAGACATACGCCAACTGATTTACAGTCAGTCTCCTTTAGCCACTCGGACACACCTCCATATGGTATAGTAAACCTTTACTATACCATCTTGAGACCAGTAATAACGAATTATCTCTTAATCATACTTTCATATAATAATAAAAACAATCTAAAATTACAACTTTTTTTTTATGAAAAAATGAGATATATTGCTTTTAATGAAAAAATTGCCTTGTAAAAAGAATCGCCCTAATAAAAGTCATGCTACTAGCTTTTGGATTTTTGGTAAACATGCAGTTATAGCTGCTTTGTTAAATCCTAAGAGAAAAATTCATAAAATTTATCTCTTAAGGGATAATCACGAAGATTTCATCTCTACTATTAAAAACCCAAACTTACATAAATTAGCCAATATCGTTACCAAAAATGATTTTAATAATGTTTTACCTAAAGATTCCCTACATCAAGGCTATGCCCTTTTAAGCGAACCCTTAATCCAACCCTTGTTAGAAGATATTCTCTTAGAATGCCGAACTTTAGAAACAAGTATATTGATAATTTTAGACCAAGCCAATGATACCGGTAATATCGGGGCTGTTTTAAGGAGTGCTTTAGCTTTTAGTGTTGCTGCACTTATTCTACCTAAAGATAATTCTCCTCAGGAAAACGGGGTTATGAGCAAAGCCGCCTGCGGTGCCTTGGAACACCTTCCTTTAGTGTATACAACTAATTTGATTACTACCATTAACTTTTTAAAGAAACAGGATTTTTGGATTTTTGCCATGGACGGAAGTGCAAAAGAAAATATTACTAAGGTTACTTTTCCTAAAAAAACTGCTATAATTATAGGGAGTGAAGGCAAAGGAATTAGACCTTTAATTTTAAAAAATTCAGATATAATTATGAAGATAGAGATTAATGTTGCCATGGAGAGTTTGAATATGTCTACTGCCTGTGCAATTGCTCTGTTTGAGATAAGTAAAGCAATAAGAAAGTGAGAAGTTCGAGTGGTAAAGTCTTGAGGATTAAATTTATAGAAATAAGTAAGAACAGTCTTCTGAACTTAGAAACATGCTAAAGACACAACAATCTGCCTTTAATGCAAAAATTATTTTTTTTTTAGGAATAGGCGTTGTTATAGTTATAGCTCTGTGTTGCCAACTTATTACTTCAACAAGCTATTTACAGATTTTAAATTTTAGTCCTCTCATGCTAGGTTTACTTGTAGGGATATTATATGCTAATATTTTGGGTTATAAAATTAAAGAATATAATTTTAATAGTGGTATTAAAAGCTGTACCAGATTACCTTTACAGTTGGGGATTATTTTGTTTGGCTTTGAGGTTACTTTTAATAATATTTTAGATATCGGAGCCCAGGCTATTACAGCCTGTATTCTAGTTGCAGTAAGTACTTATATTTTAGGCATGCTTTTAACTAAGTTTTTAAAAATAGATAAAGAAGTTGGAATGCTAACTGCATTGGGTAGCGGAATTTGCGGAAATGTTGCTATTTTAGCAGTAGAACCAATTTTAAAATCTAAACCCTACAAAACCACCATTGCTTTAATAAATACTGCAACTTGCGGTGCTATTACTATGTTTTTGTTTAGTTTTTTATATAATAGCAATTTTTTGCAACAAGACTTAAAATTCTACGGTATCTATTACGGAGCTACAATTCATGGAGTATCGCACGCAACAGCACTAGATGATGTGTTAAGTTCTCATGTAGTTACGGTTGTAAAAATGATAAAAGTAATTCTGATGACTATATTTATTCTCCTATTACCGTTTTTTATAGCAAAAACTCCCACAAAATCTAGTAGTATAAAGGCTACTTTGAAACATCTTCCTCTCTTTCCCTTTTTTTTTATTATGATATCTATTCTTAATTCTTCCGTTGTTATTCCTCCGATGCTGATTGGTATTATTAGGGTTATAGGATCGTTTTTATTCACCATGGTAATGATTGCTATAGGAATGGAGGCAAATATCTACAAAATTAAAGCATCTGGCTTTAAACCCCTACTCCTAACTGGAATTCTCTGTTGTTGGTTAGTATTTGCAGGGTACTTTATTACTATTTTTAGTATTAAACTTTTTTAGTTAAATTAATAACTAACTTCTTTAAATTCTAATTAGAATGTATTCTCTATCTAAGAAACTCTGCTTTTATAACCCTGTAGTAATGTTGTGTGTGTAATTAAAATTTTAACCATACTATTTTCTACCGAACATTATATAGGATTTATATTATTTATTGACAACTATGTAGTATTAGTTTAGACTTATATGTTATTCATTAATAATTAAGGGTTATATCTATATAATTTATTCCTTTATATAAAGATTTAATAAACCACGTGTAAATTTAATAAATGCTTATA
>NZ_DBKDTU010000075.1:0-12292 GCF_055505085.1 Candidatus Hepatincolaceae symbiont of Strigamia maritima | reverse complement strand
TCGGCATTCCTGCTGAACCGCTCTTCCGATCTTAAAATTAATATGACAAGTTGTAAATATTTTATCATCTTTATAAAAAATAAAGAAAATATAAGATAATAGCTTACTTCTATATTGTAAAGTAGTAATAAAAATTTTATACAACAATATTCTTCCTCAAAATATAATCAGAATGTAAAAAATGTTACAGTATAGTTATTTAATTGTTGGAATTATAAATATTGAAAAATCAAGCAATAAAATTCTAAGAAAGTATTTATAAGTATGCAATTAAAAAATAAATATTAGTATTAGTAATATATAATAGTGAATTAAGGTGAGAATTTAAAATGGCAGATACTAATCCACAAACTGATAAAACTAATGAAATAGTATTATATAATGGTAAAGAGATTCAAGTTGCCATTCCTGCAGATAAGTTAGATACTAATATTGTCTATGTTCGTCCGGACGATACTATCCGATTAAATTTTGATCTTAGTGCAGTAAAAGTAGATATAATTAACGGTGATGTGGATATCATTTTCCAAAATGGTGCTTCTGTATCTTTTGCTTCACTTGCTGTACTATATTTTAATGATAATCCTCCTAAAATATATGATTATCAGAATAAAAGAGTTATATTAGAAGACTTTATTAATCAATATGAAGTTTTAGATAGTAATGCCGTACTTATATTGGCTGATAGAGATGAATATCAATTAGTACAACAAACTGAAACTGTAAACAAAATTATTTTGGGAACAGAACAAGAAGGTAATCTTGAAGGTGGTAATCCTATTGCCGGTATTGGTAATGTGAATGTACCCAATCCTGGTCGTCCTGATAAAGTAATAGATAAAAATGCCACCTCTAGCTTACAAAAAGTTTTTGATGGTAAGGGTATGTATGCAAATACAAATTTTAATACCAATAATCCTGGTAGAACTAAAAATGATAAAGATCAACCCGGTCAGGAGAATATACCAAATAAACCCAGCGTAATTTTAACTTGGATGTTTGATTATATAACGCAAAATGAAGGTAATACAACTATTGGCGGAAATCCTTATGAATATTATTCAATACGCAGTGCTGATATAGGATTTGATAAAGACCCAGAATCTCAATTAGGTCCGGTGTCAGTATACGGTTTACAAGGCTCAACAAGTGTATATGTTAATGCTAATACCACATTTATACATGCTGGTAACCCTTCGTATAAAAAAACCCTATTAATAGATTACTCTAAAGGGATATATCCGATTGATATAAAAATATACGGATTGCCGGCAGGACTTAGCTTTGAAATTGCAGAGGCTTCATCTTCTGTTGTTGAACAGGATATTGAGAATGGGCAAGTAGTATATAAATTAATGAATTTAGATACTACAGGGAAGTTTAAAGTAAATTTATTAATTCCTTTTGATTTTGAAACTAATAATTTTTCTTTAAATTTTGCTATCAGTTATCCCAATCCTCAATCAGGTAAAATAGAAATTTCCAATCAAAATATGCCAATTAAAATATCTAATATTGCTAATATAGTTGATGTGAAAAATGCTAACAACGTATTATCCGCAAGTAGTCCTGGGATTAATGTTACAACAGGAGATGGTAATGATATTATAGTAGGAGGATATGCTAGTAATCAAATTATCACAGGAGATGGTAATGATAATATCTTCAGTTACGCCGGGGATGACTATATTTCAGCAGGTGAGGGGAGTGACACAATTTTTGGTAGTACTGGAATTAATGTAACTTATACAGGAGATCATCGTGGCTCAGATCTATCATCAGATATAGATAAAATAATTTATAACAATAATCAATTTACTAAGTATTGGGATTCTCATACTATCAAGGGTTTAGAATTACCTTTAAAGGGTTCTATGGCAACAGATCTAGCACCGTATCTTAATACCTTCCCTATTAAAAGTGGTCTTATTATGCACTATGGTATAAGTAATATTGCAGACTATATTAAAAGTCTTAATAATGGCAAATGGATTTTTAAACAACAAGTTAGTGATAGTGTAGGTGATACAAGGTCTATTTTTGTACAAAAACAAGTAGGGGCAGATCTAATTTTTAGAGAGAATTCTCAATTAATTTTTATAGGATCTAATTATGATGATATTTTCAATATTTATGATCAATTTAATAGCGATCTTACCATTGTTGGAAGTGGTAACTTAGATGTAAATGCTCTCTATTTTAAATCGGATAGCAAGGGTGTAATAGTAGATTTAAGTACCGATTCTCATACCCTAAAAACAACAGATGTTGGCAGTAAAACTATAGAGTTTTATAGTATTCAGAAAATTATCAGTGGGGAGAGAAATGATATTTTCTACAGTGGCAAATATGCCGAATATGACAAAGTAAGAAAAGAACATGAAACAGGTGCGGATAATTCTATTGGTTACCAATTTGACGGAAATAAAGGCAATAATACTTTATCCTATGAAAAGATAGATGGTGGAATTACCGTTTATGCTAACAATATGAATTCTAACAAGGGAGCATTTGTAAATAAAGGTACCAACGGTATTGATGTTGCAACAGCTGATGTAGATTATTATAAAAATATAGATAAGATGATAGGTAGTCAAGGGAAGGATATGTTTTTTGGTAGTGCCCAAGGTGCATTACAGTATGACGGATTTGCCAGAGACGCTGAAAATATCCTAAGTTATCAAAAAGCTAATTCTGGGATTAGTCTTGATTTAAATACAAGCAAAATCTATAAAATTAATACTATTACTAATCTTGATCATATAGGGACTACAGTATTTGATACTTATACAAAGATAGGAAGCGTTATTCTATCTGAAACTCATGATAGTATTTTTGCAAGTAACTCAGGGAGTGACACTATTAACGGTCAAGGAGGAGAAAATACTTTAAGTTATTTTAATACTAATTTTACTGGTATTACTGTAGATATGCTTACTTCAGAGATTGAGAAGCACACAGTTGCCGGAAACTTAAAAGATACCTTTTCAAACATCAAGACTTTTGTAGGAACAAAGAATAATGATATCTTTAAAGGTGTTGTTAATAATTCTTATAAATTTATAGGAGGAGGAGCTAATAAAAACGGATATGATACCCAAATACAGGCTACTGATTATGGGGAAGATATCTTGAGTTACGAATCGAGTACTGATGAGAATATCAGCTTAACTTTTGATTTAGGGGTTGACATTGTTTATAAAGGAAATACCAATAATCAGGATGAGTTTAAAAATATAGATAATTTTATCGCCGGAGCTGGAGATGATAAGTTTATTTTTGCAACTATATATAAAATCGATAGCACCGGTAGCAAAGTGCATGAAGATGCAACTACAGTTATTAAAAAATTACAATCTTATCAGATTGACGGTGGTGGTAAAAAAACCGGTGGAGAAGGTAATTCAGTATCTTTTGCAACCTTTGATAATGTTCAAGAATTAGGAGGAATAGTATTTGATGCCACACAATCAATATTTTATTTTAGTAAATTTAAGCCGGTAAACCCTTTAGATCCCACTGAATATATGTCCTATAAAAATATTCAGGGAGTTATAGGTAGTAGGGTTAGTGATTATTTTATTTCTGGTGAAAATATTAATAGTATTTTTGTAGGAGGAGGTACTGATAAGGTTATAGATATTGCTACATTACCTGATCCTGCACAAGTTGCTATACGACCGCTTCTTGAGAAAATGCAACTTAACAATCCGGATCTTAAGGGTGATATTTTAGATTATAGTAGTTTTAGCAATCAGATTATTGTTAATTTAGGATCAATAGTAAATTACGGTGGTACAAATATTAAATCCTATACAGTTTTAAAGAATGGGGGGTTTACTGATACTATTCCAAGTATTCATATCTTTAGAGGAACTTCACATGATGATACTTTTTATGGAACTTCACATGATGATTATGGTTTCGATAGCGATGTCGGCAATGATACTTTATCTTATGAAAATGTAAGTTCTGGGATTATTGTTGATTTTGCTAAAAACAATCAGCAAATCTCAAAAAATAGTGCTACTACTTTTGATACTTTTCTTAATATAGAGAATATTAAAGGAAGTCAAGCAGATGATAAATTTATTTTATCAGATAAATCTCAACATACAACTACTTCCCAAACAATTAACATTCAAAGGGGAGCAGGAAAGGCTACTATAAGCTTTGAACAATTTAGTGTCCTGCCGGATATTAATAAACTATTAGATAGCTATATTATAGACTTAGCAAATATTACCTATAATCTTAACTCAGCATTTACTGATCCATCCGGAGATAGGGTTGATTATATTTTAAGCCAGGGAGATGATAGCATTATTATTAATGATAGTAGAAGGAATAAGAATTATACATTAGATGGCTTTGATGGTAGTAACAATTCAGTTGAATATACAGGATATACCGAAAAATTAATACTAACAATGTTAGATAGCAAGGTTATAGTAAGTAGAGAAATAGCCAGCAATAATTATGCAGACCAATTAATAAACATTCAAAAAATTACCTTAGGAGAAGGTAATGATATGTTGTATTATAATGTAAATAACGTAGTAAAAGAAATTGATGCCGGAGGTGGAAATGATAATACTTTAAACTTTAGTATTATGAGAGAAGTTCTTAATATAGCTTTAATCAAAGATAATTATCAGATTAGTTTGGGTGGCAATCCTCCTTTAATTGCAGTAAAAAACTTTCAAAACTTTTCAGGAAGTAACAATACTACTACTTTTAAAGTTATCGGTGATGGGGAAACAGATAATTCTCAAAATATAATAATAAAATTATCAGGACACTCCTCTGTTAACGTAGAGAGTATTATTGAATTTAATTCATTTAATTCAGGTATAACTTATGACATAGATGATACTCAAGGGGGAGGACTTGATAAAGGTAAAGTTATAGTGAATGCAGCTAAATTTGCCAATATTATAGTTAATGATTTTATTAAAACCATTAAATTAACAGATCATAATGATGTAGTTTATGCTAAAGCAGATGGTGATATTATATATGATGGTAGAGGTGGTTCTGATAATAAACTCAAATATGATCGATACGCAGAATCTATAGAAATAGATTTATTCGCACAAACAATTATCAAACCTAGTAATAGTGCTAAAGTAGATAAGTTTATATCTTTTCAAAACATTATTGGTTCACAGAATGCAGATACTTTATTTATAACCGATCTTAATTTTGATGCATCTATAATATATGATGCAAACGGTATGAACAATATTTTATCTTTAGATAAAATAGCAACAGGAGCTAAAAGTATAACTGTAGGAAATGATATAAATGATAGTGTGACAATTTCTGATGGTACTACTACCAAGGAAATAACTAATATTTACGATATAAAAACCTTAATGTTAACTAAGAATGATGATAAACTTATAGTTACTGATAATAATATTGTTAGAATAGGCGCTAAATATAAAGAGATTAATGCAAATTCTTCAAATAACAATGTTCTAGAATATATTGGTGCAAACAATGTTATTTTTAATGCTAGCAATCCTGAAATAGGTAGTGGTAGTAGTGCATTTACTATCAAAAATTTTAATATACTTGATTTTTCTAGAGCTACCGCTACTAATACTATTAAGGCTTCATCAGGGCAACACTATAGTTATACAGGAAGTGGATATAATGCTAGTAATACTTTAGATTATAGTAGTATTAGCAATATTAACATTATTCTTAAACTTACCACTAAAACCGCTAAGGGATTTTATGAAATATTAAAAGGCTTAGATGATCCAATTTCTATGCGGGATAATTTTCAAAAAATCGGAATTATAAAAGGAACTCAAAAGAATGATACTTTTATAATATCTAAAAGTGCTTTAGATGAAATCATAACAACAGGTAGTTTAACAATCGACGGAAATAATAGTACAGGAATAAACATCTTAGAGATACAAGGCTTTACAGAATTTAAGTGGGTAAGTTCTGCTTTAAACATAATGAACATACAAAGAATAAAAGTTGAGAATTCTCCTAATATTAAAATATTCGGTGGTAATACCCAAGTTGCTTTTTATGAAGTTATTGATTATAACGGAACTATTGCCACACTTAGCTATGAAGATTATACTGTTACGGCAGGTTCTACTAGTAAGGGCGGGATTTATATAGACGGAGCAGTGGGGACAGTATATAAAGATATTACGATTAACTTAACTACATATGAGGTTAATAATAATAAACCGCTTCCGATATTAAACAGTGATGGAATATTAGGATTTCAAAATTTTATCGGTTCACAATACAGTGATTTCTTCTTGGGGAATAATCTAGTAGCAAGTTATGATGGGCATGGAAATCAAACTAGCGGAAAAAATATTCTTAGTTATGGAAAAACCACTACTGAGTTTGCTATCAATGTTGATGTAGCAACTAAAAAAGTAACAAAAAAGGTTAGCGGATTAGTTTCTACAGAAGATACTTATAAGAATTTACAAGTCATGATTGGTACGGGTGCTAATGATAAATGGATAATCTCTGATATGTCAGAATTAAGCAATTTAGAAATAGACGGAGGAGGAGGAATAAATGCAATTTCCTTTGAAAAAGTAAATACTCCTCTTATTGAAGATTGGAATCCAAGCAGATTAAGTGGTTTAAAAAATATCTCAGTTATCTCTTTAACTAGTAGTAATGATGAAATTACTATGAAGATAGCTGATCAAGGATTTTCCATAAATGCCTCTGGTGGTACATCCAATCAAATTGATTATAGTCATATTTCTAATAATATGACAGTTAGATTAATAGAGGGAGGGGATATTTTTAGTCAGGTTGTAAAACAAGATTCTCCTAATATTATAGATAATATTAAAAACTTTCAGGAAATTATCTTATCTAATTCTAATATAAGTACGGTTAGTGTTGTAGAAGCTAATAAAAATATCAAAGTAAGTGCAGCAGGTAATCAAGTTAACTCTATAGATTTAAGAGATATAACAACAAACATCACAATAATAATTAATAACAATAATGTAAAAGGTGATATGTCGGTACAATACGGTAGCAGTATTGCAAAAACCGATCTCTATAAAAATTTTTTCTCGTTACTGCTAACAGACACGCAAACTTCTAAACTAACCTATAATTATGTAGTAGCAGATGTTACTGGGTATAACTTTACTGCAGGTACTGCAAAAAAGGATAGTGCTTTAGTTTTGAATATGGGTGCCACTAATAGTGTGCTTAAAATTCATACCGGAGAATTAATAATAACCGATAGTTCTGTAAACAAAATGCATAATTTTACTAATTTTTATACGTTTAGCATAATAGGTAGCGGTTCTCATGAAGTGCTAGCCTCAGGTAATATGAATGCTAGAGAATATAACTTTTCCGGTGTAACCAGTACTACAGGCAACAAAATATCCTATGCCGATACTGTGCAAGATATGGAATATGATTATTCCAAATCTGTTAATGAGGTAACAATTAAGCAAAATACCAGTATTCCTTCGGTAGTAGATAAAATCTTAGGTCATGATAAATTAACCCATATTACCTTAGGAAGAGGTAACAATATTTTTATTAGTAAAGATCTCCCCACTGGAATACCTGATATCAACATTGACGGCGGGGATAGCGGTCATAATATTTTTTCTTTTAAAAATAATGCTTCTGCAAAAAATTTAATTATTGATAGCGGGGGGAAGATAACCACGCCCGGATATATTATTAATAATTTTTCGATTTTCCAATTAACAAGTAAGGATGATGAAGTTGCATTTAAGGCTATTAATACAACTTTTCAGATAGATGGTGGCGGTGGCAATGATATTGTTACCTACTCTTATAGTAATTCTACTGCTAGGAAAAGAAATATTGATATAATTACTCAATATACAGGTTTAACTGCTGATAAAAATATGCAGACTATAGTCAATAAAGCTTGGGAAATTAGTAATAATCTGTCTTTCTACATAGATGTCATAACTAATTTTAAAAATATAGATTTATCTTTGTTAGATAAGGAAACTATTATGAATTATAAGGCTAGTAGTTTAGCTCTCTCAGAGATTAAGCTAGACAGTAATGCCCAATATAATATTAACTTCGGAGCACTCAAAGCCAATGCACTTGGAGCAGAACATCATCTTGACTATTCACAATCATCAGTAGCTTTAGAGATGCAATATCTTAATCAGGATACTCTAATTATTTCTAGAAGTCAAGATGGTACTCATACTTTAAAAGAAACCTTTAAAGGGGCGATTACCAAAATAACTGCTAGTAACGCTGATACTAAATTTGTTTTTGATATTTCCCACAGCATGTTTACTGCTGGTAGTAGTCTTTATTTATATGGAAACGGAGCTAAAAATTCTCTACATATTCAGGAGCATAGCTCTCTGCCTCAGAGTAATTATATCCTTACTTTAAATGATGTAGGAAGCGAGAATAAATTACAAGTAGATATCAGTTTAAATTTCAAGTTTACAGTGAGAATGTTAGGAATTCAAGACTATACGATGAATGCCAATAAAGCTTTAACGCTGAAGATGCAAAGTAATGCTCGTGTATATAAATTTGATATTAACACTAGTCAGACTCTCACTGTTGATTATTCAACCATTAATAAACCTATTATCTTTACCTTTACTACTGATGGGTTTAATATTAATAAAAGAGGAATAATAGATCTTTATAAAGTAAGTGGTAGCGGACAAACCCTAAATCTTAAAGGGACTGAAGAAAGTGATACTTTTATAGTTCTAGCTACTAATATTTCTAAATATAGCGGAGGTATTAATATAGATGCTAATAAAGGTGCTCATAATTCTATAACTCTAGAGGGCGATGGATTTACCAAATTAATTATGGATGGGGCTAAGAAGTTAACCTCAGGGAATAATAGTTTTGAAGGTTTTACTTATTTTAATTTTACAAAAGCCACATCTGATATAGTCCTAACATTTGGAGATGTAGCAGCTTTAAGAGGTGATGTAAACTTAAAAGATGACACACTTAACACTATTTTTGATTTTTCAAGTGCTACTTCTAGATTAAATTTAACTGTCGATCCCGCAGGGAATAATAATACTCTTAGAACTCCTGATAATAGTAATATTGTACTACAAGGTGCTAAAGAGATAAAATTAGGGAATGGTTCGGATAGAATTATGCTTAATTCTTTAGGTCACCCTGAGTATCAAATTAGAAAAATAGATGCGAAAGGTACTTCTGTTGGGAATAATATTCTAACTATAGCAGAATCTGCCGGAGATATACAACTTCAAGCTTACAGTAATACTGTTTTTAAATTTAACCTTGTTAAAAATCCTTATAAATGGGATCAAACAAGTTCTAAGAATTTAGAAATTCACGGTACTGGTATAGTATATTTTAATAATAAGGAAACCTGGGTAGATTTAGGGGATATACGCTCAAGTTGGGATTGGAAGTTCGGCTCTGGGAATAACGATCATATTAGACTGGCTACTAATAATAGTACCTATTATCAAGTTGTATTTAATTCCAATCAGGAAATTACCTATGATTTTAAGACTAATCCTCAGAAAACAATTTCTAATGTAGAATATATGACAGTAGATGGTACTATAACTATAGATAATGCCCATAAATCATTAACAGGGATACTAGGATTATACGCTTGGGAGGGCAATAAGATTTCTAATGAATTAAATATGTCCAGCATTACTAGTAGTATAATAATTGACCTTAGTCAAAAAGGTGGTTCAAAGATTCAAGATAATTATAATCTAGATATTAAAGCGTTTACTAAATACTATTTAGGACAAGGTGATGATGTTTTTATACATGATTTATACGCAACAGGTCTGCGTGATAATCCTGCAGGGCTTGTTGATGGTGGTAAAGGTAATAATATCTATAAAATGTCTACATCAAATCTTGTGAAGATGATTCACATGACGGTTGAGTCTTCTAATAGCTTTTCCTTCTTAAAAGATAATAAAGACAAGACTAATGAAGTAAAAAATTTTTCTGAGGTACAATTAACTAGCGTAGATAAGATTCAGGATATACAGATAATATTTAGTGATATTAATCATAATTTTAAATTCTTTAATCAGGGAAGTATCAGTGGAAAAAATAATACCTACAAAGGAAATATTTTCTATAATCATCAAAGCCCAGTATATATGAATGTTTTTTCTAGTAATATCATTGTAAAAGATATTACTGCTTTTTCACATGGTCAAGAAAACCCAGATAAGCCTATACTCCAACAATTTTCAGGAGTAAACATGATAGCATTAGGTAAGGGAGCACACCATATTAAGGTCAATTATTTTGACAATAATAAGAATATTTTACATGCCTTTAACTTGATAGATGGTGGTGGTCATACTGATGCTAAAATAGAGGTTAATACTGACAATATAAGGTTAGATTTTCATGTTAAAGGTTCCTCGTCGTCCCAAAGCGGTCATTGGATCAGTCAGAACGCTAATGCTGGAGTATATGATGCCGGTGCTTTCAAAAATTTTAAAAACATCTTATTTGTGGACTCTGGTACACATCACATTCTGATGGATGATAAGAACAGCGGTTATTATATTCAAGTAAGTCCTAATACCAGCTCTGCCTATAAGTCGAAGGGTACTATTATAAACAAACAAACAGATGGTTCTGTTTGGATTACTAAAAACAATGGCGTTACAGATAGACTAGCAGGGTTTGACTTAAATAACGTAAGTAATGCCTATACAGGCATTACTTACACACTAAATGCTCCTAGTAGTGCCGGAGCAGTGGACACGCAATCCATAACCGATACTTTCTTGGGGTCAATTCAAGATGATATCGTATTTATTAAGGGTATTCAAGATACCATTATTAATACTAATGCCGGACAAACTACCTATCATATCCAAATGAACTTAGCAGATTTAGAATTTAGATATGAAAACGGAAATATAATCATTAAAAATAAATATACCAGTATAGAAGCCATCTTAGGGAACTTTAATCACTGTAGTAAATTTTATGATGAATTTGGGAATCTAGTTAACCTTGTTGACTTAGGGATTGACTTAACCCAAGATAAAAATCTTATGGATAATTATTTTAGTGATAAGGCACGTGGCAAAAGAGCTACTGAAGAACAACCTATATTGAAAGAGTTAGTTGTTCAAACTCCTCCTAAAGAAGCTTCGTATGATAATAATAAGCTTGTAGCAGTTAGTTATGTAGATGAGATTTCTAAGGAATTCTTTGAAGAAACCCTTACAGAAGATGTAATATTAGTTACAAAAGATAACTCTCAAACTACAGAAATTATAGAAGAAATTCTTACTGAGGAAGTTAATACTGCAGAAATTACTACCTTGGAAACTACCACCGAAGCAATCATTGCAGAAGAAGCTATTATAGAAAAAGCTGATACAATTAATACAACAGTATTGTCAAAAGCGGATAATACTCAAGTAGATAGCATTCTACAAACCTTAGAGAGCATGTTAGAAGAAGTAGGTAGTATCAACCATTTATTACTAAATTTAGAAGAAGTTGTTAATGAATCTTCTCAAAATGCAGTTGCGAAAAAGGAGAATGCTGAGGAAAATAATAGTAATCTCATTGATGCCGTAAGTTATATTCATGCTAATGAGAACGCCATACAAGAGGGTAGTACTTTTATGGCTGATAATCTTAACGATCCTACCTCTGAGGTAGTACAATTAGTAGGTAAACAAAATAATTATAATACTAATCAAGGGTTTTAATAATTGTTACATCATTACAAAATTACGAAAAGACTTGTGATTAGGATAATTCTACTGTAGTATTGTTAAAAAAATTATAAAGAGAGTGTTATTGCACTTTCAATAGGGAAGGTATTAATAGAGATTATGAAAGAAAATACAGCAAGAAGAAGTTTTTTTGCTTTAACAGATCCTAAAAGCATAGATTTTAATAGGGTAAGGATACGCTTAGAAGACAAAATTAAACAAATTAATATGTATAAGCAAAATAAAGCTAACTCAGGTCAAGATACTAATAAAGTTATGAGTAAATATGAGATATACTCGGCAAAAAAACAAGCACGAGAAGTAGCGAATAATGTAGGGAATCAAAGTACTAACAAAGTTACTTTAGATTCTCGCCGTAATTTATCCCAAGGTGCTAATACTTCTGCTAAAGCAAGAAATTCTATTAATAATAACCAAAGAGAGCAACTGCTAGATACAATTAATGAACAACAGCTCATAGGGTACGGAGGGAGTAATTTTATCAGGAATATTAATGCTTTAGATTATAGTACAATTATAAA
>NZ_DBKDTU010000074.1:0-2790 GCF_055505085.1 Candidatus Hepatincolaceae symbiont of Strigamia maritima | reverse complement strand
AAAGAATATAGAGCTATAAGATGAATTTAATTAAGCAATTAAAAGAATATGATATTTATACAAACAAAGAGGTTTTTTATAACCTTTCCTATGATGACTTTTATAATCATGAAATAGTTTCTGCTCCTATAGATTATGAGAGAGCTAAAAAAACTAATTTAGGAGCAATTGCAGTAGATACAGGAAGATTTACCGGACGCTCCGTAAAAGATAAATATATTGTTGCTGCTGAAAATATTTGGTGGGCAAAGGATGGTTCATACAATAATTCTATATCTACAGAGGCTTGGGAACATTTAAAATTTTTAGCAACTCAACAACTCAGTGATAAAAAATTATATATAATGGATGGTTTCTGTGGTACAAATCTAGAAACAAGACTATCCGTACGTTTAATTACAGAAGTAGCTTTTATGGCACATTTCTTTAAGAATATGTTTATTCGTCCTACCACAGAAGAATTAAAATCTTTTAAACCTAATTGGATTATTTTAAACGCTTGTAAAACTAAATGTGATGCATATAAGAAATATGGCTTAAATTCAGAAACTTTTATAGGGATTAACTTTACAGAAAGAATGACTGTAATAGGAAATACTTGGTATACTGGAGAAATAAAAAAAAGTATTTTTTCTATTATGAATTACTTGTTACCCTTACAAGGAATAGGATCTTTTCATTGTTCAGCAAATCTTGGCAAAAACGGAGATTCAGCTTTGTTTTTTGGACTGTCAGGTACCGGTAAAACTACTCTTTCTACAGATTCTGAGCGTTTATTAATAGGAGATGATGAGCATGGATGGGATAATAATGGTATTTTTAATTTAGAAGGAGGATGTTATGCTAAAACTATTAATCTTTCCCAAAAAAATGAACCTGATATTTATAAAGCTATTAAACGTAATGCTTTATTAGAGAATGTCAAAGTTTTAGAGGATACTACCATAGATTTTTACGATAATACTAAAACAGAAAATACTCGAGTATCATATCCTATTTATCATATTAATAATATTGTGAAACCGGTATCACAAGCTAAACATCCTAATAAAATTATTTTTCTAACCTGTGATGCCTACGGGGTACTGCCACCGGTTGCTAAACTATCTATTGAACAGGCTATGTATCAGTTTTTATCAGGGTATACGGCAAGAATTCCCGGCACGGAGGTAGGGTTAAAAGAACCTATTGCTGTATTTTCATCATGTTTTGGGGAACCATTTTTATTGTTGCACCCAACTAAATATGCAGAAATTCTGTATGATAAAATGTCTACACATAATAGTAAAGCCTATTTAGTGAATACAGGTTGGACAGGAGGTAGTTACGGAGATACAAGGGGGCAGAGGATTCCTATTAAGGATACAAGAGCAATTATTAATGCAATATTAAGTGATAGCCTTGATAAGGCTATCTTTATTAATGATCAGTATTTTGGTTTTAAAATTCCAATATCATTACCTAAGGTAGATAATAATTTATTAAATCCAAGTAATGCTTGGGAAAATAAACAGAATTATAACACTGTATATAAAAATCTAATTAGCTTATTTATACAGAATTTTAAAAAATTTACTAATACTCCTTTGGGAAAAAAGTATGAGAGCTATGGTCCTCAAATACCTATTGAGTAGAAACATTATCTAATTTTACTGAAGAAGCAGGAACAATTAAGTTAACAATGGTTTTCTTTTTAGTTTTTTTATTTTTTTGGGTTAAAGTTGCTGCATATACACCTACTATTTCCATAAACTTAGTTTGATTATTAATAGCTATAGCTAAACTACCTAAAAGCGGTTCAAATGTATCATCACAAACTTGTAATAAAAAAGGACTATTTTTATTGGTATTAGTATCATTAAAATCAATAGCTTCTTTATTTAATTTACAAGATTGTGAAGCAAAAGATTTAAATTTATTATTATATCCTGCTAATATAATTTTATGATTTTTTAAATATTCACTAGTAACAGGAGCTTTATTAATAGGAATATAACCGGTTGTATTAACCGCAGGATTATCTAATAACAAAACCACCCACGCATTTTTCATTTGGTTGATATTTTGTGGCGGATACACCATTTTAGGCATAATATATGAAATAATTTTACTTTTATATAAGAGATATCCATCATGAGAGTATCCAGCACTAAATTCTAAATCTTTTGCTTCACTAGGTTTTTGGGTATCATCGTCAAAAATACAATATGCAGAGGCAAGTAATTCATATTTTCCAATAATAGCTGCCGTACATTTTTTACTCTTATTCTCTAATATTCCTAAAGCTGTCCAAGGCTTTAAATTAGTATTTAAAGATATAGGAGTTTTAGTATTGGCATCAACTAGCGATGTAAAAACTAACATAATAAAGGTAGATAAGTATACAAGTTTATTTGCCATAAATTCTAATAGTTTCCTAATAATATCACTATTATAGTATACAATAAATATCTAATATCTCAATAATTATTTTTAATATTAGCTAAGATATCTTGAGCTTGAATCCATTCGGTACTGCTTTTATCTAAATATTCTATAGCTTTATTTACTAAAGAATTAGCCAGCTTGATATTTCCTAATAGTAGAGCTTCTTCTGCCAAAGCTAATTGAGAAGCAGGAATATTCCCTATTTTTCCAAGTACTAAAGATTTTAAGTGCCAAGCACCAGGTATATCATGATTAATTTCTAAAGCAATATTAAGATTTATTAAAGCAAATGCTAAATATTTTGTATCATTAGTATTAAATTGTGCTTGTGCAAGTTTAATATATAAGAGATAATTATTATAT
>NZ_DBKDTU010000073.1:0-2792 GCF_055505085.1 Candidatus Hepatincolaceae symbiont of Strigamia maritima | reverse complement strand
CTTTCCCTACACGACGCTCTTCCGATCTATTTAGATTATATATGAAATAATAGGAGAAGACATGCAAAAATCTTTATTAACACTGATAATAGCATTATTTATGGTAAGTTATGCTAATAGTAAGTTTTCTAATATAAACAACCCTAATATCCTAGCTAGTAGTGCTATTATTATAGATAGTAACACAAAACTAATTATTTTAGATAAAAATGCTAATAAAAAGATTTCACCATCTTCTATGAGTAAACTCATGACTCTTTATATTATTTTTAGTGAATTAAAACGTCAAAATATTACATTAACTTCAAAGGTTATTGTAAGTGCTAATGCTGTAAAAAAAGGTCATTACTCTACCGGTGGTTCTACTATGTTTTTAAAGATAGGAGATACTCCTACCGTAGAAGAATTAGTGAGAGGAATAGTTGTTTCCTCAGGAAATGATGCAAGTATTGCTATGGCTGAATATATTGCCTCCTCAGAGGAGGAATTTATTAAATATATGAATCAGGTTGCTCAAGAGTTAGGACTTACTTCATCACATTTTAATAATGCCAATGGTTGGCCTGATCTCAAACATTATTCAACTGCTAAAGATATTGCTGTGTTAGCCTATAGAGTAATTCATGACTTTCCTGAATACTACCATTATTTCTCAGAAACCTCTTTTACTTATAATGGGATTACCCAGAACAACAGGAATTTATTATTAAAAGATGATGCTTTAACTGTGGATGGCTTAAAAACCGGACATACTCAAAATGCGGGATTTAGTTTAGCCTTTAGTGCTATGAAAAATAATATGCGACTAATTGGTGTAATAAGCGGTTTAAAATTAGAAAAAGATAGGAATATAGATGCAAAAAAGCTATTAAATTGGGGCTTCTTAAATTTTTCATCACAATTATTATTTAAAAAAGGTGAATTAATTAAAAAAATAGCAATCTTTAACGGTTCTAAAAATGAATTACAGGTATATGCCACTAGTGATATTTATGCCTTAGTTCCTAACAATGTAAATAAAACTAACCATCAAACTAAGATTAAACTTATTTATTATAAAGTTCTAAATGCTCCTATTAGTAAAGATGAGCAGGTTGGACAAATAATAGTAGAAATGCAGGATACACAATATAATCAGGTATATAATTTATATGCTAAGGAAAATATTGCAGTAGAAGGAGTTTTCTTTAATTTTCTGAAAACACCTTATGCACTGATTAGAAAATTATTATATTATTAAGGAAATGAATAAATTATGAGCTATTTTATATGTTTAGAGGGAGGGGAAGGAAGTGGTAAAACTACCCAATGTAATTTACTGGCTCAAAGCCTGAAAAAAAGTAAAATTACTTTTGTATTAACTAGAGAACCTGGAGGTACATTTACTGCAGAGCAGATTCGTAATTTAGCACTGAGCAATATAGATTTTAATAATATTACTAATCTTTTATTATTCTCAGCTGCTCGTCATGAAAATATAGAAAAATTAATTAAACCAGCTTTAAAAAATAAAAAAATAGTACTTTGTGATAGATTTTTACTATCAACTCTAGTTTATCAGGGAATACTACAGAAATATAACTTAGAAAATATTTTGGATCTACATAAAAGATTTAATTCTCATTTCATACCGGATTTAACTTTAGTTTTAAATGTTATACCTGATATAGCCTTAACTAGAATTAAAGATAGATACAATAATAAGTTAGATAACCTCCCTCTCACAATGCATAATATTATTAACCAAACATTTAAGCAGGCAGCTGATATTTACCCTTATCCGCTCAAAATTATAAGTTCTGATAACATAATAACAACCCATAACAATATTATTAATACTCTTAATATATCGTTAGAGTTAGCTATAAATTCACTAACAGAAGTAGAAATTAATAAGATAACTAAGAATGCTTAATGCTATGTTGCATCCTAAGAATAACAACTCTTTAATAGGACATAGGAGTGCTGTCTCATTATTGCTTAATATGTATAATAAGAATAGATTACATCATGCACTAATATTAAGTGGCAATAAAGGGGTAGGAAAAGCTACTTTGGCATATAATTTTAGTAAGTTTTTATTAAGTAAACCTATTACTCAAACATCACCTAATTATCAATCATTAAATGAAGACCTACAATCTGAGATTATTAAATTAATAAAGAATAATTCTCATCCTAATTTAATGGTTATAGAGCCTGAATTTGATGAGAAAAAGCAACAATATAAAGAGATTATTGCTGTAGATAGCATTAGAAGAATTAATATATTTTTTAATTATACTGCTAAAGAAGATAATTATAGAATAGTAATTATTGATGCAGTAGACAATCTTAATATTAATGCGAGTAACGCTTTATTAAAGATCCTTGAAGAACCTCCGAAATATACTGTGTTTTTATTACTTTGTCATAATTTCCGGAATCTTTTACCTACTATTAAATCTAGATGCTTAAATATTAAACTAGCTCCTTTAAATAATACTGAGATGTTTGATATAATTAATACTTTAGAGTTACCTAATACTTTATCTAAAAAACAAATTATAGAACTTGTATTAAATAGTAATGATTCTATGCATAACTTTTTATGGTTTTTAGAACCCAAAAATTTAGAATTATACAAGCTATGTATAGAGTTTATTTTACAGGATAAATCTTTAGAAAAATTACAAATCCTATGTAATAAACTAATTAGGATTGATATGGGCAGTTTTAATATTATTTGTGACCTTATTAAACAAAATCTTTTAAAAATTACTAACCAAAATAACTGTGAAAAAATTTTAAAA
>NZ_DBKDTU010000072.1:0-2801 GCF_055505085.1 Candidatus Hepatincolaceae symbiont of Strigamia maritima | reverse complement strand
ATTATAGTTATATAGTTCTTTTTTTAGGTTAGAAAAATTATCAGTATTAAGTAGTAAAAAAGATATTTCCCTATTTCTTCTGATAAGATTAGAATAATTAATTCCGCTACTTTGCAAAAGTGAGCGAACATCATCAAATACATTTTTTAGTAAGTCTTCTCTTAGAGCATCTTTATCTATTTCTAAGACCAAAGCAGATCCGCCTTGTAGATCTAAACCTAATTTTAAACCTGATGTAAAATTATTGCTTGAGTGTTTGAAGATGGTATCATTTAATAAAATAAATAATGCTACAAACACTAAAACTACCGTTAAAACAACCTTCCAACGCGGAAATATTAACATTTAAACAACTATTTTTCTATTTTACTTACAACATAATTTTTATAAAGGTCTACTTCCACATTACTGGCTATCTCAACTACTAGTAGATTATCTTCTTTAATTTTTATAACTTTGGCTACCATACCTGAATTCAATAGTATTTTATCTCCTGTTTTTAAAGAACCTAACATATCTTGGTGTAACTTTTGTTTCTTTTTTTGCGGACGAATTAAAAAGAAATAAAATAACACAAAAATAAGTACAAAAGGTACTAAATTCATAATTAAAGCATATTTTGAATCCGGTGCAACGGTAGCAGTATCTGCTAAGGCCTGATTAATAAAAAGCATAGTAATATTTTCTCCTGATTGAATAAAAATTTTATAACACAAAAACTATAACAAATTATCTTACGAATTTCTATAAAAATTTATATAATCAAAAATGTTTTAGCAATAATACATAGTAGACTTATGTATTATTACAATAGATAATCCATAAATAGAAGCCCTATAGATTTAGCATTTTATTTAACTATGATGTCCTGCAAAACTTTAGAATTAAGCAAGATCCAATATCAAACTTTAACAATAGTTTTTAACTGTAAACTTTAACGATGACTATCTAAAAATTGTAAGGGATTAACTGCCTTAATATTTCTTCTTAATTCAAAATGCAGTTGTGGGGTTTTAATATCACCGGTTGTACCTATTTTAGCAATGATCTCCCCTTTTTTAATGATTTGCCCCTTATTTACTATCATATCATCCACATGTGCATAAGCAGTAACCCACTCTTTATTATGCTGAATTAAAATAATATTACCGAAAGACTTTAATTCATTCCCAACATAGGTTACAATACCATCTTCTGCTGCCTTAATCGGCATACCTTTACGAGCTGAAATATTGATTCCTTCATTTTCTTCACCGCTTTTTTGAGTGCCAAAAGGTATTAAAATTCTTCCAACTACTGGCCACACAAAATTAGGAATTAAATTTCTATCAAGCATTTCTCTATTAGGTTGACTATCAGGGGTTTTTAATTTAATAATCTGTCCAGGAGAAAGCACTGCTTTTTCATCTAAATCATTTAATTCTTGAATTTCTTTAGGTGTTATATTATGATTTCTTGCCACGGAAAAAAAGGTGTCTCCTTTTTTAATCTTATAATATTTAAATTCCGGCATTTCTATAATCATATTATCTTCTTCTACTTTAGGAATAACTTCTTGTTTAGTAGATTCCTGATGTGTTGTAGGATCTCTTTCCACCTCAGTTACTATTGATAAATCATTATTGGTATAAATTTTTAGCAATTTTCCTAAGAATATATTATGAGAAACTAAATTATTCCATTTCATAATATCTTCAACGCTTACTCCATATTTTTTTGATATGGAAAAAATAGTCTCATTCTTTATAACCATATGCTGAACATAGCCTTTTTCTAAGAATTTTACCTCACGATCTTCAACAGCCCATTTAGTTCTAGTTTCCGTAGCAGTTTCTTTAATTATTTGTTCAAAGTTAGCTTGGTTTTGAATTAGCCACTTAGTAATATGATGATTATTATAATCTTGTAATTGCTTTTGAGTTTCCTGAGTATACTCTACATCATCTTGGTTATCTACTGCCGTATTTGCTAATACAAACACTATAAAACTTACTAATATAAGTTTAATTTGATAAGTTTTCACTTAAATAATCCTGCTTGACTAATAATTTTTTGTTAACACTAGCATAGTTCTTAATAATAAATAAAAAGTTAAAATACTAGAGTAATTCAAGATAAACCTTGCAGAGTAAAATTTTCTACAAGCATTGTCATATTAATTCTTTACTAATTTTTGCACTAATTTCTTAGCATCTTAAAATACCTTTAGTTGCAATGAACCCTGCTAACGCATAAACAACCAAGGTCCAATTAAAATAACTACCGAAAAATTCCTATAGGTACACCTATAATAACTACAACTGTAATCCGTGCTAAGATTAAAGCAATAGTCGAACTTTTTTTTATGCTCAGCACTAATCTCAGTAGCAACTGAGAGTGCCAAGGCAAAGTAAACACCATGGCATAACCCGATAACAACCCTAGATGCAAATAAAAACGCAACAGAATTCAATACAACAGATAACAGATTACTTATAGTAAAAATAAATAAAACTAATATAATTTGAGATTTTCTATCAAGTTTTGCAATTATATTGATAAAAATTGGTGTTCCTATAGCAGCCCCAACAGCATATAAAGATATAACTAAACTCATTCTTTCCAAAGATATATTAAAGGAATTAGACATAACGGATAATAAACCTAAAGGTATAAATTCCGCCAATCCAAAAATAAACCCAATTATGGCAAGACATATTATTATAACAGAAGTCTTTTCAGCTTTATTATGATCCATTATCATGTTTTAATTTCCTATTTATATATTAAGATTAAGTAATTAATCTTATAAAATAAAATTG
>NZ_DBKDTU010000071.1:0-2825 GCF_055505085.1 Candidatus Hepatincolaceae symbiont of Strigamia maritima | reverse complement strand
CATACGAGATCGGTCTCGGCATTCCTGCTGAACCGCTCTTCCGATCTCTAGGGTATTCATTATGTTACTTAGTAAAAAAACCTTTACTTACCTAATAATTATTATGGCTTTGCTCGCCTACTGCATTTCTCTTACCTCTTTAGATTCTCCTATTTTTTTTAAAAGTAGCAGTACACAATATCAAATCTTAGATAAATTAAGTACTTATAACAGTTTTCTACCTCATGCTACCACCCTTGGATTAATGTTATTGCTCAGAGATAGGATTGGGGTAACTCAGTATTTTTATGCAACTATTAGTAGTATAGTTGTAACATACGGGTTAAAAAATATAATTAATAGAGTCCGCCCCAATCTGGGAAAACATTCTTTTCCCAGTGGACATGCAACTTTTAGTTTTGTCGCTACTAATTTTTTATTATTACGCTACGGGTTTAGATATGCTCTACCTGCTTATTTAGTAGCAACTTTTGTCATCTATGGCAGAATAGCCTCATATTATCATTATCTCTCGGACGTATTAATCGGTATTATGATAAGTTTAATTGGGAGTAAAATTTTCACTAGAAAATCTAATTCTATGCCAATATCAGTAAATTATCGTATATATTTCTTAGCTTATGGAATTTTAGAAACTTTTATTCTAATTTTTTATTTTTTATTTTAATAGAATCTTTTCTAAGGTATTAATTTTCACTTCAATAAAGTTTTTTTTTAAGTTATAATACATAACTATTTTCAACTTACAGTATAATGATATTTAAGATAAGGACATTAATACCATGAAATTTATAAAGTTATTTATGCTTACCTTACTTTTAGGAAACCAATTTTTAGCACTTAGTCATGCTCAAACGAATCAACCTACTCAACTTAACCAGAATTCCTACCAAGGTACTGGGTTTCCTTTGGTAAAAATAGCAGATTTAGCTAATCTGCCGGATGATCAAATGGTAATAGTTCACGTAACTATTAAAGCTCATATTAGAAAAGACGATTACTTAGTGGTTGATGAAACCGGAGAAATAAGAGCTGACATAGATTATAAACTATGGAGAAATTTGGGAATTACCCAACCTCTCTTAGGGCAGAAATTAGAATTAGTTGCTAAGTACGAAAATGAACCTTTTGATTTTGATGCCCCAGAATTAGATGTAAAATCTATTACAGTGATTCCTAATGTAGCTAATTTAAATCCTGCCACTCAAAGTCCTAATCCTACTTTCCCTATGAATAAAATTGTTGATTTCAAGGGTTTTAAAGATAATCAACAAACTACCATACGAGCTACGGTAGTTAAATATATTACTGATGATATATACATCATCAGCGATGAAACCGGAGAAATTCATGCGGATATAGATTATAAATTATGGGGTAGAATTGGTGTAACCCAACCTATTATGAACCAACCCTTAGAATTATTCGGTGAATATGATAAGGAGGTTTTTAACTTTAAAAAATCGGAATTTAAAGTTAAAGCTATTAAGATAATTAGATAATTTTTAACCCTCAGACTCATTCTACAAAAGGTTCTTGTATAAGTAAAGACAACTTTAATTGATTTTTACTTATAGATTCCTACTTTAACTAAAATAAATATCTAAAGATAATTTTTAAGATATATTTTTTAGGAATTTTAATAACATTAGCCCTAAAAGGATTATATTCTGCTCTCTCTAAATTTTTAATATATCCTTCGGTAAAGATTCTTAACAGAGTAAGGCATTTAAGTTTTTTTGGTAGTTTTGATGTTTTAATTAAATTTGTTGCCTCTTGATGTAAAATCTTTACTTCCTTAATTAAATTCTTAATATTAAGAACTATCTCTAACAACAATTCATCCTGTGTTAACTCCTTTACTGCAAATACTACTGTATATCTTTGATATTGATAACTAAAAGCACAATTTCTAATAATACCCAAAATTGCAAAAGCTGTTCCTATTAAATTTGCTATTTTTCTACTTTTTATAGATTTTCCTCCCAATAGAATCATGATTATCTCCCAGAGTAAGCCACCTGTATTCTTAGCATAAGTGATTAAGGCACTTTGATTATGAAAGGGGTATTGATCTTTATCTACTACCCTTGGTTCTATCATTTTTATTAAGTTAATTTTTGTTAATTGATAGCGTTCTATTAGCGGAATTAGAGCATCAATAATCTTATATCCAGTACTTTTATGATTATAAATACTATTTATGGCATCTAACATCCATTTTATTCTTACTTGAAAAGCTATATCCGAGTACGCCTTATAAGAAGCATCATGTAACTCTTTATTAAAATTAAATAAAATTTGTACCTCCTCAAGCTTTTTATTATCGGCTAAATAAACACATAAATATTTCTCAAAGTCTGCTTTTATCATATTAATTTTATTTTCTTGTTGTGAAACTTATAACTTTCTATTATAATAGAATATACTATAATTAAGATGTAAAAATAATGAAAAAAATATTGTTTTTTTTCTGCCTAGTGGGTAGTTGTTTTCTTTGTACAGAAAAAATATTAGCAAATTCTAATAATTCTCTCCCTAATTACGATGTTTTATTAATGAATAATAAACTTAAAGCTTTTACTTACAATTTATTTGTCTTATTTGATAATAAATCTTACAGTAATATATTATCATATTTTGATGATAAAGTTAATGTAATACTTCCTAAAGATAATTTCCAAGGCAAAAAAGCTCTGAGGGAATGGCTAAAAACTTCTGCTAGAAATATTCAACAAAATATTTATCTTATTGATATAAAATCTGTTTCCCAAAATAAAGACTTAACTTATACTGTGGTAATAAATTTGCAATTAAATACTATA
>NZ_DBKDTU010000070.1:0-952 GCF_055505085.1 Candidatus Hepatincolaceae symbiont of Strigamia maritima | reverse complement strand
GCGACCACCGAGATCTACACTCTTTCCCTACACGACGCTCTTCCGATCTTTCAGACACAACCTCGTGCAAGTCGTGTCTAATGAACAAGGAAAAGTAAACGTTCTTTTTACTGCACCAGATTCGAGAGTGGTACATGATGAAATGAATACATTTTTGTATTGGGTTAACAGTTGTAATATTTTAGATCCAATTGTAAAAGCTGCTATTGCCCATATTTGGTTTCTTATCATTCATCCATTCGCAGATGGGAATGGCAGAGTAGCTCGCGCAATTAGTGATATGCTTTTATCTCTAGGAGATAAAAGCTCCAATAGATATTACAGTATGTCATCTCAAATAATGAAAATAAGAAATTCTTACTATGATATTTTAACGAAAACTCAGTCTTCTAATGTAGACATTACAGAATGGTTGAAATGGTTTCTAGATTGCATCGATTGTGCTTTAAAAAATGCCCAAAATACAATAGACAAATTAATTGAAGAAAATGCAAATTTGAATGAATCAAATTCTGTTTGTATTAAAACTAACTAAAAAATGGTAGTTTTTTTATTTTGACTGTTAATCCCACGTGTCAATTAAAGAAGGTAAAATGTATTGAGATTGAGGCATTTATTATAAGTAATTAGAATAATACAGTGTTTTTTCAAAACAGTAAAATATTAAATCAAAATTAAAATAAAAAACTCTAAGATTAATACGCGCCATTACTTTTAGATATTAAGATTAAATATAAATATAAACAAATAAGACAATTATACAGACACGTCAGATAAATTATAGGAGGCCTTTCGTTGCTTTAGTGCAACATCTTCAGCTATACTTTATTAACAAACAAAACACACCTCTATATATATAAGAAATTTGGACATGTTCACAAAACGTTTTTAGAACATCTACAAAACGTTTTTAGAACGTTATCTGAACGTTTTTGGAATGTTCATGAATGTT
>NZ_DBKDTU010000069.1:0-2855 GCF_055505085.1 Candidatus Hepatincolaceae symbiont of Strigamia maritima | reverse complement strand
TAAATAATAATCAGAAAATAACCATGAAAAAAGTATCCATAGCATTGTTTGAACCGGATATTCCTCAAAATACTGGGACTATACTAAGATTAGCTACTTGTTTTGATTTACATGTGGATATAATAGAACCCTGTGGTTTTATTTTCGGAGGAAAAGCAATGAAGCGAGCTACTATGGATTACTTAAGTGAGGTAAGTTATAAAGTACATCCAGATTTTATGAGTTTTTATAGGGAAGTCTTACCTAAACCACAGGAATGCTTACCAGTTAAGTTTTGTAAATCTAACTTTTCTTGGGGTGACTTTTCTCAACCTAATTTTTTTAAGCACGAATATACAGTGCCAGAGTTTTCAAATAGTATGTTTTCTAACACTAAAACTACCACTGATGAGTGCTTATCAATAAAAAATTCAGTACAGCATCTTTTTAGATCTGAACCAGTTACATCAAAATTAGAAGAATCAGCTCTCTTTTTAGTAAATCATTCTACGATAGAATCTTCTAAACAAGAGTCTTATCAAGCTAAGCGATTAATCCTTGCTACTACCAAAGCAACGCAAAGCTATAGTAATATTGCTTTCAAAGAAGGAGATATAATTCTCTTCGGTAGGGAGAGTAGCGGAGTAGAGGATTATGTAAGAAAATTAGTTAATGTAGAAATAGGTATTAGAATGTATAATGGGAAAAGATCGCTTAATTTAGCGGTATCCGTAGGAATTATTGTTTCAGAAGCCCTAAGGCAATTAAACCCATAAAATTTTTCTGTGCCAAACACCGAATATTTAATAAGATCTTCTCCTCATACAATATATTCCATACTAGTTTTTTCTAAGGTAAAAGTTAACCCTATATACTGTGTAATTCTGGATCTGTTCTCTATCTAAAAGCTACCTTATAAATACTTTCTTAAACTGTATAACTTACTTTCTTCCGATATATCTGCTAAGTACTATGGCTAATATCCAACTATGCCATATACTTTCTACTTCTAAAAAACTATATAAAGTATTCAAAAAAACAGAATGGAGAGGTATTATTGTGAGCTAATCAAAAACCTAGACAGTAAAAACTTTTCATCTAAAAAGTTGAATAATATAAATAATAGGAGTATAATATCATAGTTGGTTATATAGGTAATTGCTGTTAAGTATTAATTAACAGAGGAAAGTCCGAGCTTCATAGGAATAAAAGACTAGATAACCTCTAGCAGGGGTAACCCTAGAGAATAGTGCCACAGAAAAGATACCGCCACAATTTTTTAAATTTTATTTAAATCAATTACGGTAAGGGTGAAATGGTGGGGTAAGAGCCCACCGCTTTTTTGGTAACAAAAAAGGCAAGGTAAACCTTCTTTGAAGCAAGACCAAGCAGAATAATTTCTGTTAATTCATTTAACAGAGCTGGATTCCTACAGTATTTATTTGGGTAGGTCGCATGAGATTAGTAGTAATATTGATCCAAGATGAATAATTACCAATTAGTATTCGTACTAATTACAGAACTCGGCTTATAGTATAACCAACACTTAATTTTTATTTTCATATATGTTTATAGATATAACTCAATTAAAACAGCAAAAACAGCACTTCCCAGTATTAATTCGAGAAGTACTTGAGTATCTTAATTTAAGTGATAATGCTGTGTATGTAGATGCAACTTTTGGAGAAGGTGGTTATAGTAGGGCAATCCTTGAACATTCAAATGCTAAAGTTATAGCTCTGGATAGAGATGCTACGGTTACACCTTATGCTGAGTTATTAACCAAAGAATATACAGAGAGATTTACCTTTTGTTTAACTAAGTTTAGTAAACTTAAAGCAATATTAACCAAATTAGAACATACTAAGGTAGATGGGATAGTTTTAGATTTAGGACTCTCTACCATGCAATTAAAAGATAAAAGTAGAGGATTCTCTTTTAATGTTACTGATGATAACCAAAGTTTCTTACTTATGCAAATGGGAATTAATGAGGTAAGTGCGGCTGAATTTCTTAATAGTGCCAGTGAGCAAACTCTTAGGGATGTAATTTTTTATTACGGAGAAGAAAGGCTTGCTAAGCAAGTTGCAAAAGCTGTAATAATAGCAAGAAAGCAGAAAAAAATTACTATGACAGCAGAAATAATAGCCGTTCTTAGGAAAGTCTTAGGTTATAAAAGAAAAAATAAAATAGACCCGCTTACTAAAACTTTTCAAGCATTACGAATTCATGTGAATCAAGAACTTACTGAACTTAGAGAAATTCTTAAAATTGTACCACAAGTTCTAAAACCAAAAGGTAGAGTAATAGTTGTAAGTTTTCATTCTTTGGAAGATAGAATTGTAAAAAATTTTTTAAGTAATGATAATCTTTTTGAAAATACTACCATGGAAAACTCTGCTAAAGGTAATCAATTTTTTAAAGTTATTAATAAAAAGGTTATTATTCCTCAGACTGATGAATTACGTATTAATGCCCCATCACGTTCTGCAAAAATGAGGGTAGGGGAATTATTATAATGAGTAAAATGTTACTAAATTTAATTTTTGTAGTATTAATAATTGTTCTGATTACTACTATTTTTAATCTTAGAGTAAGATATTTAGAAAAACAAATTAGTGTATTAAACAATCATGTTTATCAAAAACACGAAGAGTTGCAAAATCTCAAAGCAGAGTGGAATTATTTAAATAATAAGGCTTATTTGAAAAACTTAGCCAATAAATTTTTGCCGAATCTTATTAATAATACTAATAAAAGTGCTGATATAGCAAATATTCCCCTAATACAACATGACCAATAAAGAGTATTTCAATAAAAATAATCATGTTACTAAAAGTAGGATTAAATACCTCCCTATTTTCTTTTTAATATTA